>NZ_LHOZ01000094.1:0-26502 GCF_001297205.1 Frigoribacterium sp. RIT-PI-h
GTGCGCGGTGCGCCGCACACGGGTCGGGTTCGGACCGCGGGTGCGGGAGGCGCGGGTCGGGTTCGGTACGCGGGTGCGGGAGGTGCGGGTCGGGTCAGGTGTCAGACGGCGGCTGCGGTCGCCGTGGCCGTCCCGCGGGCTCCGACCGTGGCCGCGCCCACGGCCGCCACGGGGAACCCCGGCGGCAGCAGCTCGATGCGCGACGAGAGTTCGAGCGAGGCGAGGAACGGCGACCCCGCCGCCCAGCGGTCGAGCACCCCGGCGACGTCGTCGAGCAGGGGGCGACCGCGGGTGCTGAGCCCGCCCCCGATCCCGACGGCGTCCACGTCGGTCGTCAGGACGAGGAGGCGCACCGCGGCCGCCACCCCCGCCGCGAGGTCGGCACGCACGCGGACGGCCTCGGGGTCGCCGGCGTCGGCCGCCGCGAACAGCGCGACGGCCGGGTACGCCCCCTCGGTCGGCCAGTGACGTGACACCGCGGCACCGGCCGCGACGGTCTCGAGGCACCCACGCTGCCCGCACGGGCACAGCTCGCCCCCGGGGTCGACGGGGACGTGACCGATCTCGCCCGAGACGCCTCGCGAGCCGCGCCAGAGTTCGCCGTCCACGACGAGGCCCGCGGCGAGGCCGGTGCCGAGGTTGAGGTAGCCGACCGACCCCGACAGCGACATGGCGAGGTACGCGCCCAGAGCGGCCGCGTTGACGTCGTTCTCGACCCGGACCGGCACCCCGAGCCGGGGGCTCAACGTGGAGCCCACCGCGACGTCGTCGAAGCCGATGTTCACCGCGTGCCGCACGCGACCGGTGCTGCCGTCGACCAGGCCGGGGATGCCGACGCCGACCGATTCGAAGGCCCCGACGGCGACCCCGACGCGATCCGCCAACGACGTGACCGCCGTGGCTGCGTTGGCCAACACGGCGTCGGGGCCGAACCCCGTGGGCAGGCGGAGCCGGTGGACGGGGGCGCCGGACCCGTCGACGACGACCGCGTCGATCTTGGTGCCGCCGATGTCGAGGCCGACCCTCACGGCCGCCCCGTCGACCCGACTGCGGAGGGACTCGCCAGCGCACCGCCGAGAGCACCGGGAGGCGCGGAGACGATCACGGTGGCGAGCGTGGACATGTTTGTTAGTAAAGCTTACGAACCAGGTCCGGACAAGGGGGTCGCCGCGTCAGGATCACGATGTTTCGGGTGTTGACCGCCGGTGTTTCGTGTGCGTAAACTCGCCGCCACGCACCTTGACACATGTTTGTAAGGCCCATTTACTAACGGCACGCCCCCACGGCGCCGCCCCCCGGCGCCGCTGCCGACGGGCCCTGCTGACGGGTCCGAGGGCGGCGACGATGCCGAGACGAGAGGACGCGCCCGTGACCATCACGACGATCCCCCGGCAGCAGCAACCCCCCGTCCGCGCGCACAGCCGCTCGCTCGTCCTCGAGGCGCTCTACCGCGACGGCTCCATGAGCCGGGCCGACCTGGCTCGTCGCTCGGGCCTGACGCGCCCCACCGTCTCCGCGCTCGTCGCCGAACTGATCGACGACGGCATCGCCCGCGAGCTCGGCGTCCGCGACGACGCCCGGGTCGGCAAACCGGCGACGCTCGTCGGCATCGAGTCGGACGCCTTCCACATCGTCACGGTCGACCTGTCGAGCGCCGATCGCTTCGTCGGGGCCGTCGTCGACCTGCGGGGCGGGGTCGTCAAGCGCGCCAGCGTCGAGCTCGAGGGGGCCGTCGGCGAGGCCGCCGTGTCCCTGGTCGAACGGCTCGTCGACGACCTCGGCTCGCGCACGACCCGCCCGCTGCTCGGTGTCGGCGTCGCGACCCCCGGCATCGTCGACCACGACGGCGTCGTGCGGACCGCCGTCCACCTCGGCTGGTACGACCTGCCCCTGCGGTCCCGGCTCTCCGACCACGCCGGTCTGCCCGTCCACGTCGGCAACGACTCCAACGCCGCGGCCGTGGGCATCCGCACCTGCGGCGAGACGGCCGGGCAGGGCGCGGGCGGGCAAGGCACGGCCGGGCAGGGCGCGCCCGGGCAGGGCGGGAACGGGCGAGCCCCGGCCGGGCAGAGCCTCATGGTGGTGACGATCGACCACGGTGTCGGCGTCGGGCTGGTCGTGGCCGGCTCTCTCGTCGAGGGCGACCAGTTCTCGGCCGGTGAGATCGGCCACGTGACGGTCGACGAGAACGGCGACGTCTGCGCGTGCGGTCGACGCGGCTGTCTCGAGGAGGTGCTGGCCGCCCCGCAGCTGAGGGCGCGCCTCCTGCAGCACGACGAGGGGTCGCGGGGGGCGGTGCTGCACGACGCCGGCCGCGCGCTCGGCCTCGTGCTCGCCCCCATCATCAGTGCGCTCAACATCGACGAGGTCGTGCTGTCGGGCCCCGCCGACCTGGTCGAGGGCGCCCTGCTGCGGGCCGCCCGCGACACCGTGCGGCAGCGCACGCTGTCGGCCGTGAGCAACGGCCTGACCATGAGCATCGCGGGCAGCGGGACCGACCTCGCCCTGCGGGGTGCGGCGTCGTTCGTGCTGCAGGCCGAACTGGGGCTGACGTGACCCCGGCGAGCGGCTCGTCGGCGGCCCGGGGCGAACGCCCCACCACAGACCTCGGGGGCCCACCCCCGGAGGCGGCGAGGGCCTCGGCCCGTGCCGCATTCCCGACCCGACGCTTGTGCGAGCGCGGGCCGGGACCACAGCGATGCGGCATCCCCGCTTCGAGAACGAGGAGATGAAATTGCGAATCCAACGCTACACGGCGGTCGGGGCCCTGGGCCTGGCCGCGGCACTCGCCCTGACCGCCTGCTCGAGCTCGGGCACGGGCGGCAGCTCGTCCGACGAGCCCCAGGCCGTGCCCACCACCAAGGGTGACGGCAAGACCCTGACGGTCTGGGTGATGACGGGCGACTACACGCCCGAGACCATCGATGCCATCAACGCCGAGTTCACCGAGCAGACGGGTGCCGACGTCGACGTCCAGATCCAGCAGTGGGACGGCATCACCACGAAGATCAGCACGGCGCTCGCCACCAGCACGCCGCCCGACGTGCTCGACCTCGGCAACCCGCAGGCCGCCAGCTACGCCGCCAACGGCGCGCTCCTCGACCTGACGCCGTACCGCGACGACCTGAAGCAGGGGCAGACCTGGTTGACCGGTCTCGAGGAGCCCGCGACCGTCGACGACTCGCTCTACGCCGTGCCCGGCTTCGCCGGTGCCCGCGCCGTCATCTACAACAAGACGATGTGGGCCGAGGCCGGCGTCACGGAGGCACCCACCACCTACGACGAGCTCACGGCCGACCTCGACAAGGTGAAGGCCGCCAACACGGAGTCCGACTTCTCGGCCTTCTACCTGCCCGGCCAGTACTGGTACGCGGGCATGCAGTTCGTCTGGGACGCCGGCGGCGAGATCGCCACGTCGAAGGACGGCACCTGGACGGCCGGCCTCGAGAGCGACGAGGCGCAGCAGGGTCTGGCCGACTTCACCGAGTTCCAGAACGCCTACTCGACCCCCGCCTCGCAGACCCTCGACACCGACGCCCCCGACCAGACGCAGGTCTTCGCCGACGGCAAGACCGCGACGATCCTGCACACCAACGGCTCGATCGACCTGATCCAGAAGGCCAACCCGGCCCTGACCGACGACGACTTCGGCACCTTCCCGATGCCGGGCAAGTCGGGCGAGACGCAGCCGGTCATGCTGGGTGGCTCGGACTGGGGCATCGCGGCGAAGAGCCAGAACTCCGACCTGGCGCTGCAGTGGACGAAGATCGCCACGAGTCCCGACATCCAGAACGAGTGGGTCGTCGGCAACGACGGGTGGATCCCCAACAGCGAAGAGGGCATCGAGGCGGCCGGCAGCGTGGTGACGCCGATCCAGAAGGGCTTCTTCGACGCCGCGCTCAACTCGAAGGCCACGCCGGCCAGCGCGAACTGGGCGGCCCTCGAGGGCGACAAGAGCATCAACCAGCTCTTCTCCTCGGTGGTCTCGGGCTCGAAGTCGCCCGAGGCGGCCGCGAAGTCCTTCGACGAGGCCACCGACGAGGCGCTGAACGACTAGCACCGAGCCACCGGCAGCACCTGCTGCCTCCGGGGGCGTCGCGCCACCATCTGATCGCGCGACGCTCCCGCATCCTCGACCCGCACCTCCTGGACTCGACCCGAAAGAGGAACCGTGGCCCTCTCGATCGCCCCCGGTCTCACCGAGACCCCGCCCGGCGCGGCGCCCGACCAGAAGGGCGGCCGGCGCCCGAAGAACGAGCGGAAGGCTCCGGTGCGCCCGGGGAAGAAGCGCCAGCTCGCCCCGCTCTGGCTGCTCTCGCCCGCGGGCATCGTGCTGCTCGCCGTGACCGTCGCGCCCATCGTCTTCCTGGTCTTCACCTCGTTCACCGACTACGACCAGCGCTCGCTCTTCACCGGCGCCTACGACTCGGTCGGCGTGCAGCAGTACGCGACCCTGCTGGCCGACGGCGACTTCTGGTGGGCGCTCGTCCGCACCCTGGTCTTCACGGCCGCGATGGTCGGCGGCAGCGTCCTGATCGGCACGGGCGTCTCGCACCTGCTGACCCGGCTCGGCACGCCGATGCGCTACACGGTGACGGTCGTGCTGATCCTCGCGTGGGCGATGCCGAACGTGGCGTCGTCGATCGTCTGGAAGTGGCTGTTCCAGCCCGGCTACGGCGTCGTGAACTGGCTGCTCACCCAGACCGGCCTGGTGGGTGACATGACCAACGTCGACTGGTCGAACGACGCCGCGCTCGCCTACACGAGCATCTGGCTGCTGATCGTGTGGCAGGCCGTGCCGTTCATCGCGCTGACCATGTACGCCGCCGAGACGCAGATCCCGCTCGAGTACAAAGAGGCCGCGCGACTCGACGGCGCGAGCGAGTGGCGGGTCTACCGCACCGTCACCCTGGTCTTCCTCAAGCCGACGCTGCTGCTGATCACGATCCTGTCGATCATCTGGGACTTCAACGTCTTCAACCAGATCTGGCTCGTCTCGGCCGGCGGCCCCGACGACGCCACCTCGACCCTCGGCGTCTTCACCTACGTCACCGCGTTCGTCGGCTTCGACATCGGGCAGGGCGCCGCCATCTCGGTGGTCACCACCCTGCTGCTGGTCGTCCTGACCGCGTTCTACGTCCGCAACCTCGTCCGATCCGGAGAAGACCTGTGACCACGACCGCACCCGCCGGCGTCGGCACCACGACGACCGAGACCGTCGCACGCGACGAGAGGACCGAGGAGGCGCGCTCGGGCCACGGCACCGGCCGCCCGTCCGCCGCCCGCCCGACCCGTCGCCGCCGGAAGCCCCGCTGGGTCAGCAACGCGATCGCGATCGTCTTCAGCCTCGTCTGGCTGTTCCCCGTCTACTGGATGGTGAACACGGCGTTCAAGCCGCGCCCGGAGGTGATGACGGCGACCCCGCTGTTCTGGCCGCAGAACCCGACCCTCGACAACTTCGTCGTCGCGGTCACGCAGTCCGACTTCTTCACGAACCTGCGCAACAGCGTGATCGTCGTGGTCGGGGCCGTCGTCTTCTCGATCGTGCTCGGCCTGTTCGCCTCGGCCGCCCTGTCGCGGTTCCGGTTCCGCGGACGGCGCACGATCATGGTGTTCATCCTGATCGTGCAGATGCTGCCGGCGACGGCCCTGTTGATCCCGCAGTTCCTGATCTTCAACAGCCTCGGGCTGCTCGGCACCTACGGCGGGCTCATCCTGGCGTACGTCGCGTCGACGCTGCCGTTCTCGATCTGGGTGATGCGCGGGTTCTTCCTGGCGATCCCGGTCGAGGTCGAAGAGGCCGCGCAGCTCGACGGCGCGAGCACCTGGCAGGTGCTGACGCGCATCATGTTCCCGCTCGTGCTGCCCGGCATGATCGCGACCAGCATCTTCGCCTTCATCGCGGCGTGGAACGACTACCTCGTGGCCTACACGTTCATGAAGGACCAGTCGATGTACACGCTGCCGGTCTGGCTGGCCTCGTTCAGCACGCCGACCAGCGGCACCGACTTCGGCGGGCAGATGGCGGCCTCGGTGCTGTTCTCGTTGCCGGTCGTCGTCTTCTTCATGATCATCCAACGCAACCTGGTGACCGGCATGTCCCCCGGCGCCGTGAAGGGCTGACCCCGTGACGAACGCCCCCTCGACCCCCCCGCCCACCGCGCGGGCCGGCACCGTGACGCCCGAGACCGCCCCGGTCGCGATCGTGCCCCGCCCGGCGAGGCTGACCCGCGCCTCCGGGGCGTTCCGGCTCGACTCGGCGACGCGCGTCTCGGCGCCCGACGAGCTGGCGGGCGTCGTCGCCTGGCTGCAGCAGGCGCTGCGTCCGGCCACCGGGTTGCCGCTGCGAGAGGGCAGCGCCGACGGGACCGGCATCTCGTTCGACCTCGACGCCTCGCTCGGGGCCGAGGCCTACCGGCTGGAGGCGCGACCCGCCGGGGTGCGCATCACCGGTGGCGACGCGGCCGGCGCGTTCCACGGGGCGCAGGTGCTGCGCCAGCTGCTGCCCGCGGCCGTCTACCGGTCGGCCCTCGTGCCCGGGGTCGACTGGGTCGTGCCCGCCGTCGACGTCGAGGACCGTCCGCGCTTCGGGTGGCGGGGGACGCACCTCGACGTCGCCCGGCACTTCCTGCCGAAGCACGACGTCCTGCGGTTCGTCGACCTGATGGCGCTGCACCGGCTGAACACGCTGCACTGGCACCTCACCGAGGACCAGGGCTGGCGCATCGAGATCACGAAGTACCCGCGCCTCACCTCGGTCGGTGCCTGGCGGGAGTCGTCGCAGGTGGGGGCCGGGCCGGACGCGACCCAGGACGGCCGACCGCACGGCGGCTTCTACACGCAGGACGACATCCGCGAGGTCGTCGCCTACGCCGCCGCCCGCCACATCACGGTCGTGCCCGAGGTCGACGTGCCGGGCCACTCGATGGCGGCGATCACGGCGTACCCGCACCTGGGCGTCGGCGCCGTCGAGGTCGGCGGCACGCCCGTGGCGGAGCCGCGACAGATCGCCGTCGGCACCGAGTGGGGCATCTTCGAGGACGTCCTCAACACGGAGCAGTCGACGGTCGGCTTCTACACCGACGTGCTCGACGAGGTGATGGAGCTCTTCCCGGGCACGTGGATCGGCATCGGCGGCGACGAGTGCCCCAAGGCCCAGTGGCAGGCCGACCCGCGCACACGAGAGCTGATGCGCGAACGCGGCCTCGCCGACGAAGAGGAGTTGCAGGCGTGGTTCATCGGCCGGCTCGACGCGCACCTCACGGCGGCCGGGCGACGCACCTTCGGCTGGGACGAGATCCTCGAGGGCAACGCGACGATGTCGCCCGGCGCGACGGTCGCGTCCTGGCGGGGCATGACCGGAGCCGTCACGGCCGCGCGACGCGGGTACGACGTCGTCGCCTGCCCGGACGACCAGGTCTACCTCGACTACCGGCAGTCCGAGGGCCCGGACGAGCCGATCCCCGTGTCGATCCCGCTGACCCTCGCCGACGTGTACGCGTTCGAACCGGTGCCGGCCGTCCTCGACGAGGCCGAGGCCCGCCACGTGCTCGGCGGTCAGGCCAACATCTGGACCGAGCACATGGACTCGCCCCGCACCGTCGACTTCTTCGCCTTCCCGCGGTTGTGCGCCGTCGCCGAGGCGCTGTGGACGACCGAGCCGCGCGACTTCGACGACTTCTCCACACGCCTCGCCGTGCACCTCGGACGCCTCGACGCGATCGGCGTCGAGTACCGGCACGAGTCGGGGCCGCTACCGTGGCAGCAGCGTCCGGGCGTGCCCGGACGGCCGGCCTCGCGGGAGGAACGCGAGGCGTACATCGCGTCGGTCGTGGCGAACATCAGCTGAGGCCACGGCAGCAAGGAGCCCCATGGAGATCATCATCGTCCGCGACGCCGACGAGGTCGGCCGCGTGGCCGCCCTCAAGATCGCGTCGGTCGTGCAGCGCGACCCCGAGGCCGTGCTGGGCCTCGCGACCGGGTCGTCGCCGACCGGCATCTACGCGTCGCTCGCGGCCCGGGTCGCGGCGGGCGAGCTGGACTTCGGCCGCGCCTCCGGGTTCGCGCTCGACGAGTACGTCGGCATCCCGCTCGAGCACCCCGAGAGCTACGCGTCGGTCATCGAGCGCGACGTCGTCGTGCCGCTGGGCATGGACGCGTCGAAGGTGCGCGTCCCCGACGGTCGAGCGAGCGACATCGAGGCGGCCGTCGTCGACTACGAGCGGGCCATCGCCGACGCGGGCGGCATCGACATCCAGATCCTCGGCATCGGCGCGAACGGGCACATCGGCTTCAACGAGCCCACCTCGTCGTTCGCCTCGCGAACCCGCATCAAGACGCTGGCGCCGCAGACCCGGGCCGACAACGCGCGCTTCTTCGACGATCCGTCGCAGGTGCCCACGCACTGCCTGACCCAGGGGCTCGGCACGATCCTCGACGCGCACGAGGTCGTGCTCGTGGCCCAGGGCTCGGCGAAGGCGTCGGCCGTCGCGGGCATGGTCGAGGGGCCGCTCAGCGCGATGTGCCCGGGCAGCGCGTTGCAGCTCCCCCGGCGCGCGACGATCGTCGTCGACGAGGCCGCCGCGGCCGACCTGCAGCTGGCGGACTACTACCGCTACACGTACGCGAACAAACCCGTGTGGCAGCGCTTCGAGTAGCTCGGTCCCCCTCCCGATGACGGCGGTGCTCTCGTGACGGTGCTGGTGCTCGCGGGCGGGACGGTCTGGGACGGGTCCGGAGGCGCGGGTCGCGTTGCGGGCGTCCTCGTGCGCGCCGGCGTGGTCACCGCGGTCGGGGTCGGGGCGGCGGCGTCGGTCACGGACACGGGCGGCACGGGCCGTCTGGGCGAGCGGGCCGGGGCGGCGGCGTCCGTCGGCGACGGGCACCGCGCCTCCTCGTCCGGGGTGCCGGATGGCGTCGAGGTGGTCGACGCGAGCGGGCTCGACGTGCTGCCGGGGGTCGTCGACGTGCACGCGCACGACGACGCGGCCCTGTTCCGCCCGGGCGGCGTCGCGCCCAAGACCGGGCAGGGCGTGACGACCACGATCGTGGGCAACTGCGGTCAGGGCGTCGCGCCGTCGCCGTCCGACCCCGACGACCGTTCGCTCGAGGACTACTCGCGGCCGGTGCTGGGCGGGTTCCCGGCACGGCGATGGGGGACGTTCGCCGACTACGTGCGGACGCTGGCCGAGGGCGACGCCGCCGGGCGGTTCGGCCTGCACGCCGCGACCCTCGTGCCGCACGCACCGCTGCGGGCGGGCGTGCTCGGCTTCGAGCGACGCCCGGCCGACGCCGCCGAGCGGTCGCTCATCGCGGCGTCGGTGGGTGAGGCGCTCGACGCCGGGGCCCCCGGCGTCTCGCTCGGCCTCATGTACGCACCCGGCGACGCCGCCGACCGGACCGAGCTCGTGGCGCTGGCCCGGGAGTGCGCCATCCGGGGCGCGCTGTTGGTCGCGCACGTCCGCAACGAGGCCGACGGGCTCCGCGACTCGATCGACGAGCTGGCCTCGCTCGGACGCGAGACCGGAGCCGCCGTGCACGTCAGCCACCTCAAGGTGACCGGACCGCGGAACGTCGGCGGCATGCCCGCGATCGTCGAGCACCTCGACGCCCTGCGGGACTCCGGGGTCGACGTCAGCGCGGACGTCTACCCCTACGACGCGGGCAGCACGACGGTCGCGTCGCTGTTCCCTCCGGCCACGGCCGACCGCGGGGTCGAGAGTCTACTCGAGGCGCTCCGGCCCGGCACGCGCTCGCGGCGGCAGGTGCTCGACGGGCTGCTCGGGCCCTGGGCCGGATCGACGCTCGAGAACCAGTACGCCGCGATCGGTCCCGCGCGGATCTCGCTGGCGGGGTTCACGCGAGCCGAGCACGCGGGCTTCGAGGGGCGGCCGCTGTCCGACATCGCCGCGTCGGTCGGGGCCGACCCGCGCGAGGTGCTCGCCGACCTCGTCCTCGCCGAGCGCGGCGCCCTGACCGTCATCGTGTTCCACACCGATCTCGAGGGCATGCGGACGGCCCTGGCCTGGCCGCACACCCTGGTCGGCTCGGACGGTCTGCCGCGCGAGACCGGCACCGTGCACCCGCGCCTGTACGGCACGTTCTCGCGCGTGCTCGACGAGTACACCGGGTCGGGGCCGCGGGCCGTGCTGTCCCGGGGCGAGGCGATCGCGCGGCTGTCGACCCGCGCCTCCTCGCGGTTCGGGCTGGGCGGTCGCGGTGGCGGCGGTGCGCGCGTCGGCGGGGCAGGAGGCGCGCTCGGCATCGCCCCCGGGGCCGTCGCCGACCTGCAGCTGGTCGATCCCGGGGCCTACGCCGACCGGGCCACCTACGCGACGCCGCGCCTCGGCCCCTCGGGGCTGGTCGGCCTCTGGGCCGCCGGCCGCCGCCTCCGCTGACCCTGCCCCCGCCCCTCCGTGCAATTCGCGCCAACCGCCGGGCGCCACGCCGCCTCGGGGGGGAGCTGAGCGGCGTGCCGGCCCGCAGGGGGCGGGATGTGCCCGCAGCCGGGGTGCCTGGAGGTCGGGTTCGGCGCGCATCCGGGGTGCCTGGAGGTCGGGTTCGGCGCGCATCCGGGGTGCCTGGAGGTCGGGTTCGGCACGCATCCGGGGTGCCTGGAGGTCGGGTTCGGCGCGGGTACGGATTCGGCGGTGGAGCTCTCGGCCTGCTCTCGGCCCGCTCTTGGCCTGGCGGTGTTCGCTTTCCTGAACGACAGGAGGCGCGATGAGGATTCTGGTGCTGGGAGCGACCGGGGGCACGGGCTCCCACGTGCTGCGGGTCGCCCTGTCGGCGGGGCACGAGGTGACGGTGCTCGTCCGGGACGCGTCCACCCTCGACGTGACCGACGGGGTCCGGGTGCTCACCGGGGACGCGACCTCGGCCGAGGACGTCCGCGCCGCGGGCGCCGGCCACGACGCCGTGCTCAACGCGATCGGCTCGCGGAGCCTGCGGCACCCGGTCGCGGTCGGGGTCGGCCGTGCCCGGCTGCCGGCGAGGCGTGAGCGGCGGTCGACCGCCTCGTCGTCTGTTCGGCCTTCGGCGTCGGCGACAGCCAGTCCGACGCGAACACCTTGCAGAAGATGTTCTTCCACACCGTGCTCGGCAAGGTTTACGCCGCCAAGGAGGTCGCCGACGCCGAGGTGCGCGAGAGCGGCCTCGACTGGACGCTCGTCTACCCGACGCGCCTCACCGACGATCCGGCGACCGGGGCGCTCGCCACGGGGGAGCGGCTGCCCCCGGGGGCGGGCATCCACGTGACCCGGGCCGACGTGGCGCGCTTCATGCTCGCCCAGCTGACCGACGCGACGTGGTCACGGAAGACCGTGGTCGTGACGGGCGCGGCCGGCTGACCCGCGCGGCCGGCTGACCCGCGCGGCCGGCTGACCCGCGCGGCCGGCTGACCCGCGCCTCCTGCCGTGACGTCAGGAGAGGACGGCGAGCGCGTCGATCTCGACGAGCATGGCCTCGTTCGGCAGCTCGACGAAGACCGTCGTGCGGGTGGGGAACACGCCGCTCGGGACGTTCTGCAGCAGGTAGGTCTCGTACGCGGCGTTCATCTCGGCGAAGTCGTCGCGTGTGGTCAGGAAGACGCGCAGCGAGACGACGTCGTCGAACGTGCCGCCGGCGCCCTCGACGATCGCCTTGACGTTGTCGAGCGTCCGGACGGTCTGCGACGTCAGGTCGCCGGGGTGCAGGTACTCGCTCGTGGCGGGGTCTTGGGGCCCCTGGCCCGACACGCTGAGGAAGCCGTTCTTCAGCACGCCCTGCGAGAAGGTCGAGATGGGGGTGGGGGCGCCGCCGGTGCGGACTTCGGTCTTCTCGCTCACAGGTCTGCTCTTCTCTGATCGATGGTCTGTGGACCCGACGTGATGTGTCGAGTGTCGGGGGTGACTGCAAAACTACCGTCAGGCACCGACACACGGCCTGACCGCAGCACCACCCCACCCGCCCCGTCGGAAGGCACCATGACCACGTCACCCTCGACCCCGTCCGCCCCCGCCGTCACGTCGATCACCAAGGTCGGTTTCGGCCGCGGACCCCGGCCCGTCCCGCTGATCGACCTCGCGACCCCGCTGCTCACGATCGACCTCGACGCCCTCGCCCACAACGTCGGCACCATGGCGGCCTGGCGCCGCGCGGCCGGGGTCGACCTGGCGCCGCACGGCAAGACGACCATGGCTCCCGAGATCTGGCGGCGGCAGCTCGACGCCGGGGCGTGGGGCATCACGCTCGCGACGGCGTTCCAGGTCGCCGTCGCCCGCGAGGCCGGGGTGTCGACCGTCGTCCTCGCCGGCACCGCGTTCGCGCCCGCGACCCTGGCGGCGCTCGCCGCACCCGGCACGGACGTGCTCATGTGGGTCGACTCGGTCGAGACCGTACGGCTCGTCGACGCCGCCCTGGCGCGGGCCGAGGCCGAGCGTCCGCTCGCCGTGCTGGTCGAGTTCGGGTCCCCGCTCGGTCGGACGGGTGCCCGATCGGTGCGCGAGGCCCTGCTCATCGCCGAAGCCGTCTCCACCGCGTCGCACCTCGTGCTGGCCGGGGTGGCCGGTTACGAGGGCGCCCTCACGCACGACGTCGACACGGCCGGCATCGCCGTGGTCGACGACTACCTGCGAGGACTCCTCGAGGTGCTCGACGGCATCGGTGCCCCGGCCTTCGACCCGTGGTTGTCGTCCGGTCACGACGTGGTGCTCACCGCCGGCGGCAGCGTGTACTTCGACCGGGTCGTCGCCGTGCTCGGCGACCGGCACGACCCGTCGGGGCTGCAGGGGCCGCGCACACGCGTCGTGCTGCGGTCGGGTTCGTACGTCGCCCACGACCACGACCTCTACCGCCGGCTGACGCCGTTCGCCCGTGACACCGGGCCCACGACCGCAGGAGGCGCGGGTGGCGCCGACTCGGACGTCACGGTGGTCGTCGGCGACGGTTCCGCGGGGTCGCAGGCCGATCGCGAGATGGGCGGTCCGACCGACGGCGAACTGACCGGGTTCGACGGAGCGGCCGAGGGGTTCGGGGCCGAGCGGCCCGCGGGGCCGTCGGCCGAGCCCACCGTCTCGCCCCGAACCGGGCCCGCTGGCGAGGCGTCGACCGAGCCGTCGTTCCTGCCGGCCCTCGAGTTGTGGGCGTCCGTGGTGTCCCGTCCCGAGCCGGGGTTGGCTCTGCTCAACGTCGGGCGGCGTGACACGTCGGACGACGAGGGGTTCCCGATGCCGCTCGAGGCGTGGCGTCCGCAGGCGGCCGACCGGCGCCTCCCGGGGGTGCTCGACGGGTCGCACGTGTCGGCGCTCAACGACCAGCACGCCTTCTTGCGGCTCGAGCCGTCGTCGGGGCTGCAGGTCGGCGATCTGGTGCGGCTCGGCGTCTCGCACCCCTGCACCACGATCGACAAGTGGAACGAGATCGCCACGGTGCGGGGCTCGGCCGTCCGCCGCGGTGTGCCGCCCGTGGTCGAGGGCGGCATCGTCACCTGCTTCTGACGGCCGCCACGACCACGAGGGCCGAACACCCGAACCACACCGAGAGCCCGTGCAGTGCGACGAACAGGTACGACCACTCGGCCTGTGGGCCGGAGGGCACCCACACGTCGACGAGGGTCAGGCCCGTGCGGACCACCACCACGCCGGCGACGAGGGCGGCGACGAGAGCGGCCGCGACCGTGAGGACTCGTCGAGGTCTCGACCAGGTACTGCTGCTCATGCATCGAGGTTAAACCCGCGCCGTTCGACCCCGGGTTCGAGCCCGGACCGACCCCGACTCGGCCCCTGCCCCGGCCGCTGCCCCTCCCCGTGCCCGTGCCCGGCCGACCGGTCAGCCGAGCAGGTCGACGAGCCGGCCCGTCGGGGGGTCAGCTCCCCGTGCCGGACTCCGCGTCGGGAGAGTCGCTCGGAGTCGGGGCATCGGCGGGCGGCGTCGGCATCGGCTTCGTCGCGTCGTCACCCTTCGCATCGTCGGGTGCAGCCGCGTCCTCGTGCCGGGGGTCGTGGCCGGGTCCGCCCTTCGGCCCACCTGCGGCCGGGCCGGGCTTCGGTCCGCCTGCGGCCGGGCCCCCCTCAGGCGCGTCCGGCAGCGCCTTGCCGCCGGAGCCGTCGCCGGGGGTCGGCAGTGCGTCGCCGTCGGGACCGGTGCCCGGCGTCGGCAGCGCCTTCCCGTCGGGGCCGGTGCCCTCGGCAGGCGTGCTCCCGTCCGAGTCGTCGCCCGCGGCCGGCGGGGTCGGCGCGTCCGTGGGTGCACCGGTGGCGCCGTCGTCCGAGCCTCGTCCGCCGGGCTCCTGTCGTGAGCCGTCGCCCTGGCTCGCCGCGTCGTCCTGGCCCGGCGTCGCGGTCGACGAGGCGCTGGTCGAGCTCCCGGCGTTCGACACGGCGACGGCGGTGCTGGTGCCGACCAGGGCGAGGCCGGCGGCTGCGATGCCGATGCCCACGAGCAGGCGCTTGGTGGGGCGGCGGCTGCTCGTCGTCCCGGCGGTCTCCGCCGCCGACGCGGTCCGGAACGCGCTTCCGTCCGCGGGCAGTTCGCGGGTGCGCTGGTCGTCGGCCACGATCGGCGTGGTCGGGGCCGTGGGCTGCCCGGGCGCCGCGGTGGGCAGCTCGGTGGTGGCGCGGGCGTCCTGGTCCTCGTCCTCGCGGCGCAGCCGTTCGGACCACGCGTCGTCCTGCGAGGGGGTGTTCTCGTCGCGACGGTCGTCGCGGCCGTCGGGGGTGATGTCCTTCGCCATGGTGTCTCCAGATGTCGGGTGCCGGGCGAGCCGCTGGGCGGCTGGCGGTCGGGGCGTTCCCGCCGGCACACCCCACTCTCGGAACCGAATCTGAAGCGGGGCTTAAGTCGCGTGGGGCCCGGCTGCTACCGTCGGCGCATGTCCGATCGACGAGTCCTGGCACCCGAGCCGCCGGCTGAGGGCCAGAAGGTCACGGGCCCGGCGTCGTACTTCCCGAGCATCGAGCGCACCTACGGCCGGCCGATCCAGGAGTGGCTCGACCTGACCACCGAACGCCTCGACGACGACGAGCACGCGCACATGGAGGTGGTGTCGTGGCTGAAGTCCGAGCACGGCCTGGGCCACGGTCACGCCAACGCGATCGTCGCGTACGTGCGGCACGCCCGCGGCTGACGCGACGGCGCGACAGCGCGACAGCGCGGCTGACGCGGAAGCCGGACGCGCTCAGCGGCCCCCGGCCGACTCGCGGCGCCTCAACTCGGCGACGACCTGGTCCAGGAAATCGTCGACCTCGTCCTGGCTGTACCCCTCCCGGAACTTCGTCGGGTGGAATCGCGCGTTCACGACGTCCGTCGCCGACAGCACGCCGAAGGCCGTCCCTCCTTCGTATGCCGTGAGGGCCGCGTGGACGCGCTCGAGGAACGCGTCCACGTCGTCCATGGCATAGCCGTCGCGAAAGCGGGTCGGAGTGAATCTCTTCTCGGTCACGTCGCGTGCGAGCACGGTGCTCCTCGGGTTTCGGGGTTCGGGGTTCGGGGTCGACAGGTCTGTCCCGATCCTTCCACGCCGCGGCGGGCGGTCGTGCCGGTCCCGGACTCCACGACCCCGACGAACGCTGACGCACTTCCGGCGACCGACGCTCCGCGAGCCGTCGCCCGTCCGCCGGAGGTGCGACGATGAACCCATGCCTGTCGTCGAGTCCCGGTGTGTCGTCCCCGTCGACGTGCGCGTCGCCTTCGCGGTGTCCCAGACCCAGGGGGAGGCGCGCAAGCGGTGGGACCCCTTCATCCGTCGGCAGTACCTCGTCGGTGGAGCGACACGGGCCGCCAAGGGGGTCCGGACCTTCACCGTGCAGCGTTTCGGATTCCGGATGGAGAGCGAGTACGTCTCGTACAACCCGCCCTCGAACGTCGGCATGAAGATGACGAAGGGGTCGTGGTTCTTCGAGCGCCTCGGCGGCGGTTGGCGATTCCGCGAGGTCGACGGTGACCCGACCTCGACCGAGGCCGTGTGGCGCTACAACTTCTCGTGCAAGCCGAAGTGGCTGGCGCCGGTGGCCGAGCGCATCGGCGCGGTCCTCCTGCAGCGCGACATCGACCGACGCATCCGTGGCTTCGCCCGGGGCTGCGTCGATCCGTTCGTCCTCGCCCACCTCGACCCCGACCTCGACGTCTCCGGCGACCCGACCCACACCGCGCCTCCAGCCCGTCCATAGCTTCCGCCCACCGAGGGCACCTACCGTTCGGAGGATGCTCAGCCCCGCCCGCGTCCTCGTGATCGACGACGACGAGACCATCCGCACCGCCGTCGTGACCGCGCTCGGCGCCGAGGGCTTCGCCGTGCACGGTCTGGCCGACGGCTCCGACCTGCCCGAACAGCTGACGGCGTTCGTGCCCGACCTCGTCGTGCTCGACTGGATGCTGCCCGGGGCGAGCGGCATCCGCCTGGCGAGCACCATCCGCACCTCGTCCGACGCCGCCGTCGTCATGCTGACCGCCCGCGACGAGGTCGACGACCGGCTGCGCGGCTTCTCCGAGGGCGTCGACGACTACGTGGTCAAGCCGTTCGCCGTGGCCGAGCTGATCGCGCGGGTCACGGCCGTCCTGCGCCGCCGCGGTCGCATCCCCTCGGTGATCGAGATCGGCGACCTCGTGGTCGACCCCGAGGCGGCCCGCATCACGCGCGGCGGCGAACCGCTCGACCTCACCGCGACCGAGTTCCGCCTGCTCGGCTTCCTCGCCGAGAGTCGCGGACGCACCGTCTCGAAGACGCAGATCCTCACCCAGGTCTGGGGCTACGACGACTACGACCCGAACCTCGTCGCGGTGCACCTCAGCGCCCCCCGCCGCCAGATGGAGACCCGCGGCCCCCGCCGGACCCCCCCCGCCCGCGGCCTCGGCTACCGGATGAGCGCGTGACGCGCCGCCGCCCCGCCGCGCTCTCGACGGGACACCACCCCCGAGGAGGCGCGGTGCCGGCCCCCGACACCACCGCCCCCGGGCTGCGCACCGGCTCGTTGCGCGTCCGCACGGTCGTCGCCGTGCTGCTGCTGCTGGCCGTCCTGCTGGCGGCGCTCGCCGTGACCGTCGAGCTCACCCTGGGCCAGCGGCTCCGCGCCCAGGTCGTCGACCGGCTGTCCGACCGCGCCGCGGCCGCCGCCGCCCTGGACGGCACGGTCGACGGCGTCGAGCGCGCCGACCGCCTCTCGGCCCAGGGGCTCTCGGTCGTCATCCGCGACGCGAACGGCGACGCCATCGTCGCCGGCCCGAGCCCCGACCAGTTGCGCGACGGTCCGCCCTCTCTCGGCGACGGTCCCGGACGCGGCGGCCCCGCCTCGGGCCTCGACGAGGGACGAGGAGGCGCGGGCACCGACGCCCAGGACGGCCCCGGCACCGGCGCGACCGGCTCGGGCACGGGGGCGACCGGCACCGACTCCGGCACCGACGCCGGGGACACGGGCAGCGCCTCCTCGTCCGACGCGGTCACGGTCACGTCGTCCGAGGTGCGCGGCGACGACGAGGTGACCACGCTCGTCTCGCAGCTCAGCGACGGGTCCACCATCACGCTGACCACGGACTCGCGGTCGGTGGGCGAGACCCTGGTGCAGCTGCGCTGGGTGATGATCGGCGCCTCCGCGGCCTTCCTGCTGATCGCGGCGATCGGCCTCGCCCTCGTGGTGCGGGCGACCCTGCGACCGCTCGACCGGATGACGAGCGTCGCCCGGTCGATCGCCCACGGCGACCGCGGTCGACGCCTGCGGCCGGCCCGACGCGACACCGAGATCGGTCGGGTCGCCGTCGCCTTCGACGAGATGCTCGACGGCGTCGAGGGGGCCGGGCGGACGGCCCTCGACGCCGAGACACGGGTGCGGGCGTTCGTGTCGGACGCCGCCCACGAACTGCGCACCCCCGTCGCCGGCATGCGCGCCGCGGCCGACACCCTCGTGCGGTCGCCCGGCACGACCGACGAACGCGAGCGGCTGGCGACGCACGTGGTGCGCGAGGCCGAGCGCGCCTCCCGGTTGATCGACGACATGCTGTTGATGGCCCGCGTCGACCAGGGCATCTCGCTCGACGTCGCCCCCGTCGACCTCGGGGCGTCGTTGCTCGCCGACGTCGAACGCCAGCGGCTGCGACGGCCGTCGCTCGACCTGCGCGTCGTGCTGCCCGACGGGCCGGTCGTGGTCGCCGCCGACGCGGGACGGGTCTCGCAGATCGTCGGCAACCTGGTCGACAACGCGGCCCGGGCGACGGGGGGCACGGGGCAGGTGACGCTCTGGCTCGACGCCTCCCGGGCCGCCGAGGTCGCCGGGTTCGTGCCCGACGACGGCCCGGGCGTGCCCGACGCCGACCGCGAGCGGGTGTTCGACCGGCTGGGGCGGCTCGACCAGGCCCGGCGGTCCGGGGGCGGGGGCGCGGGTCTGGGTCTGCCCATCGCCCGCGGTCTCGCGCGCGCCCGCGGCGGCGCCCTGGTCGGCGGGGCGTCCGGGTCCGGCCGGCCCGGGGGGGTGTTCCGGCTGACGCTGCCGGTCGCGGTGCCTGCGGTGCAGGCCGGCTCGGAGGCGGCTGCCGCGGCGGGCGCCCCGACCGCCGCGCCCGCGCTGCGTCGCACCACCGGCTGAGGTCGCACCATGCATGTGTCGTCGAACCACGCTCGTGGGTGGTTCGACGGCGCGACGGTGGTGCGACCTCGACCTTGAGGGGTGCGACCTCGCCCCGGAGCTCCCGCAGGCCCGGGCTACAGCGCGACGAGCCGCTCGTAGGCGTCGTCGACCCAGGGCTCGACCGTGCGGCGTGAGGCGTCGGCGTCGTGCCACGCGATGATCTGGCGGGCTCCCTCGGCGAAGGGGACCCGCGCCTCCCAACCGGGCACCAGCGCGCGGATCTTCGACGTGTCGAACACGGCCGGGTGGCTGCGGTCGCCGCACAGGTCGGCCGTCCACTCGGGCACCTCGTCGGTCAGCACCTGCGTCGTGCGGTGGACGACGTGCAGCGACGCCCCCGCGGCGTCGGCGAGGTCGCGGGCGATCATGTTCCAGGTGAGCAGCTCGGGCGACATGATGTGGAAGGCCTCGCCCAGGGCTCCGGGGTGCCCGAGCAACCCGACGAAGGCGCGGGCGAAGTCGGCCGAGTGGGTCAGCGCCCAGAGCGAGGTGCCGTCGCCGTGCAGCACGACCGGGTCGCCACGTCGCATGCGCTCGATCGTGGTCCAGCCGCCGAGCAACGGCACGGCCGTCTCGTCGTAGGTGTGCGAGGGGCGCACGACCGTCGCCTGCACCCGCCCGGCGAGGTGCTCGTCGCGCAGCAGGCGTTCGCAGGCGATCTTGTCGCGCGAGTACGACCACCACGGGTTGAACAGCGGCGTCGCCTCGGTGATCGGCAACGACACCGGGGGCTTCTGGTACGCCGAGGCCGAGCCGATGAACACGTACTGATCGGTGAGCGGCGCCACGACCCGCAGCATCGACGCGAGCTGGTCGGGCGTGAAGGTCAGGAAGTCGGCCACCGAGTCGAAGCGACGTCCGTTCAGGGCGCCGACCAGCGCCTCCTCGTCCCGGACGTCGGCGACGAGCTGCTCGACACCCGCGGGCACGGGGCGGATCGTGGTGCTGCCGCGGTTCAGCACGGTCACGGCCAGGCCGTCGCGCAGGGCCTGTCGCACGACCGAGGCGCTGATCTGCCCGGTGCCGCCGATCACGAGGAGGGACGTCGATGTCATCGCTCCACTGTGCACCCCCGCGACCGGCGGCGGTCGTCGAGGTCGGCCGGGGCGGGCAGGAGGCGCGGGTCGGGAGGCGCGGGTCGGGACACCGGGACGGGTCGCGTCGCCGGTGCGCGGCGGTGTCGCGGTCGGCCGCGGCCTCAGGCCTGGTCGAGGGCGTGACGGGCGGAGCGGACCAGCTCGGGGTCGGTCTCGAACCACGAGTCGGTGGACGCCTCGGTGCCGAGCGACACGGTCGTCCCCGACCGGGACGAGGAGGCGCGCACGGCCTGTGCCCGCTTCGCCGACAGGTGCACGGCGTCGACCCCCGCGGCCACGAGTGCCGGGACGTCGCCGAGCTGCACCCCGCCCCCGGCCATCACCTGCACGTCGCCGGCGACCTCGACCATGCGCGGCAGCACCCCCGACGCCAGACCCGCCCCGACCCGGGACGCCCCGCCCGACGTCACCACGCGCGTGACGCCCAGCCCCACGAGGGCCGCCACCGCCGCGACCGGGTCCGCCGCGCGGTCCACGGCCCGGTGCACGGTGATCTCCAGCGGGTGCGGCTCAAGCGGTGAGACCCCAGGAACCCGCCGAGACCCCGGGGCGCGAGCTGGGGTCTCGGCGAGTTCCTGGGGTGTCGTGCGCGGCTGATGTGCGGCGGCGTCGAGCGCGGCCTCGACGAACCAGCGGAGGGCGTCGACGTCGAGCGAGCCGTCCTCGCGCAGCGCACCCACGACGACGCCGGCCACGCCCGACCGCACGAGCGCCCGGATCTCGCGCACCATCACGTCGAGCTCGTCCGCGTCGTACACGAAGCCGCCGGGCCGGCACCGCACCAGCGCGTGCACGGGCACGCCCGTGGCGACGGTCGCCTCGACCAGCCCCTGCGACGGGGTGACGCCCCCGAGCTCGAGGGCGCTGCACAGTTCGACGCGGTCGGCTCCGCCGTCCCGGGCCGTGACGGCTCCGGCGGCGCTCGTCACCGCGATCTCGAGGGCGGGCCGCGAGCGTGCGGACGTGGCTGCGGATGAGGAGGCGCGGGTCGCGTCGTTCGTCATGTCACGACCCTAGGCGAGCGGCCCTCCCGCATGCCGGGCCCGGCATGGGGGGGGGTGCATGAGGGCGGGGTGTCCGACGCACCCGCACCCGCCGACACGCCCGCTGCATCCGCCGAGGCCCCGGCCACCGCCGCCTACCGCGCTGCCCGCGACCACCTGCTGGGGCTCGGGCACGACCTGGACCGGGCGAGCGACGAGTTCCGCTGGCCGGACGTCGGCGACCGCTTCAACTGGGCGACCGACTGGTTCGACGTGGTCGCCCGCGACAACGACCGCACAGCGTTGTGGATCGTCGAGGAGGACGGCTCCGAGCAGAGGGTGTCGTTCGACGCCATGCGCCGCCGCAGCGACCAGGTCGCCGCCTGGCTGCACGGCCTCGGCGTCGCGACGGGCGACCACGTCATGCTGATGCTCGGCAACCAGGTCGAGCTGTGGGAGGCCATGCTCGCCGTGATGAAGATGGGCGCGGTCATCCTGCCGACGTCGACCGTGCTCGGCAGCGCCGCCCGGGCGGACCGCATCGACCGCGGGCTCGTCCGGCACGTGATCGCCAACGCGTCCGACGCCCCCGCGTTCGCCGGGGGGGAGGGGGTCGAGGCCGTCACGCGGATCGCCGTCGGCCCCGAGGGCGACGAGGCCCCCGCGGGCTGGACGTCCTTCGGGGATTCGCACCGCGCCTCCTGGACCCGTCCCGACGTCGCGACCGCGACCGAGGACGCCTGCCTCGTCTACTTCACGTCGGGCACGACGAGCAAGCCGAAGATGGTCGTGCACTCGCCCGCCTCGTACCCGGTCGGGCACCTGCCCACGACCTACTGGCTCGGCGTGCAGCCGGGCGACGGGCACATGACGATCGCGTCGCCGGGCTGGGGCAAGCACGCCTGGAGCTGCTTCTTCGCGCCGTGGACCGCCGAGGCCACCGTGTTCGTCTACAACTACGGGCGCTTCCGGCCGGCCGAGCTCCGGGACCAGCTCGAGCGCGCCCGGGTGACCTCGTTCTGTGCGCCGCCGACCGTGTGGCGCATGCTGATCCAGTCGTCGCTGGGCTCGCGACCGAGCGCCCTCCGCGAGGCGCTCTCGGCCGGCGAGCCGCTCAATCCCGAGGTGATCGGGCGGGTGCAGCAGGGCTGGGGTCTCGACATCCGCGACGGGTACGGGCAGACCGAGACGACCGCCATCGTCGCGAACGCGCCCGGCGGCTCGATCAAGGCCGGCTCGATGGGGCGCGCCCTGCCCGGCGTCGAGGTCGTGCTGGTCGACCCCGTCACGGGCGTCGTCGGTGACGAGGGCGAGGTCTGCCTCGACCTCACCACGCGACCCGTCAACCTGATGACCGGCTACCTCGGCGACGCCGCCCGCACCGAGTCGTCGATGCGCGACGGGTTGTTCCACACCGGAGACGTGGCCGTGCGCGACTCCGAGGGCATGATCACGTTCGTCGGCCGCACCGACGACGTCTTCAAGGCGTCGGACTACAAGGTCTCGCCGTTCGAGGTCGAGAGCATGCTGATCGAGCACCCGGCCGTCGCCGAGTCCGCGGTCGTGCCGGCGCCCGACGACACCCGGCTGAACATCGTCAAGGCGTACGTGACCCTGGCCGAGGGGTGGGCACCCGACGCCGAGACCGCCCGGGCCGTCCTGGCGCACGCCCGGGTGTCGCTGCCCGCCTACGAGCGGGTGCGGCGGGTCGAGTTCGCCGAGCTGCCGAAGACGATCTCGGGCAAGATCCGCCGCGTCGAGCTGCGAGACCGCGAGGAGGCGCTGGCTCGGTCGGGCGAGCGGGCTGCGGCCGAGTGGCGCGACGCGGACTTCCCCGACCTGAAGGGCTAGGGCGCTCGGCTCGACGAGGCCCACGGCCCACGGCGCGGTGGCGTGAGGGGCGGTGCCGGAGATCAGCCGGCAGGCAGTTCGCGGCCGGCGGCCCAGACCCGGGCGACCGTCCAGTCGTCGCACCAGGCCACGGCGTCGGCGGCGTGCCCGGGGGCCAGCCGGCCGAGCGGCGGCCTGGCCTCGCCGACCTGCGCTGCGCGCGCGCCCGCCCGTCGGCCTCCGGCGTCGAGGCCGAGCACGCCGGCCGGGACGAGCGTCAGCGCCGCGACGGCGTCGACGGCCGAGAGCCCGGTCTGCAGCACCGCGATGCGCAGGGCGGCGTCCTGCGCCAGGGTCGAGCCCGCGATCGTCGACGTGCCGGTGCGCGTGGCGACGCCGGGCTCGACCGTCACGGCGAGTTCGCCGATGCGGTGGGCGCCGGCGGCGGCGCCGGCGGCGGCCCTGGCGTCGGTGATCAGCGCGACCCGCCGCGGAGCGGACCGCAGCACGAGGTCGGCCACGGCCGGGTGCACGTGCACCCCGTCGAGGATCAGCTCGATCGTCACGCGCTCGGCGCCGACCGCGGCGACGAGCGGCCCCGGGTCGCGGGGGTGGATGCCGGCCATGGCGTTGAACGCGTGGGTCACGAGGCTCGCGCCCCGGTCGAACGCCGCGCGCGCCAGGTCGAAGTCGGCCTCGGTGTGCCCGACGGCGGCGACCACGCCCGAGCTGACGAGGCGGCCGATCGCGACGGGCCCGCCGGGCCGCTGGGGGGCGGGGGTGACCTGCCGCACGATGCGGCCGCCGGCCTCGGGCGGGCTCTCGACGGGGGCGGCGTGGGGTTCGGGCAGGAAGTGGGGGGGGTGGGCTCCCCGCCGGTCGGGAGCCAGGAACGGCCCTTCGAGATGTGCCCCGAGCACGAGCGGGTCGCGCCGCATGAGGTCGCCCACCAGCCCGAGCGACCGGGACAGCACGGGCACCGGGTTCGCGACGAGGCTGATCAACGAGCGGGTCGTGCCGTGCCGGCGGTGCAGGGCGAGACCGGCGTCGAGGTCGTCCGGCCCGCCGTCGAAGGCGTGCCCGCCGCCGCCGTGCGTGTGCAGGTCGATCAGCCCCGGGGTGAGCGTGGCACCCGCGAGGTCGACCGTGACGTCCGCCGGGGGCGGCACCGCGCCTCCTGCGGTCGGGTCGTCGGGTGCACCCGACGGCGCCGAGGAGGCGCGGGTCGCGTCGACCCCGCCCGCCACCTCGGCCGCCGCGCGCGACCCCGGCACCGTGGCCCCGGTGGCGACGACGACGTCGCCGTCGACGAGCATCCAGAAGCCGTCGACCTCGCCGTCGGCGTCGACCTTGCGGGCGTTCGTGAACAGCGTGGTGGTCATCGGCGGGCCCCCCGGCGGTCCTCACGACGGAAGACCAGGACGCCCGTGACGCCGGCCAGGACGGCGAACGCCACGGCGACGACCGGGTAGCCGAGCATCGCCCAGGCCGCGACCACGGCACCCATGATCGCGATCTCGACCAGGGCCTTGCCGACGGCGTCGGTCGCGATCGGTGCGCGCGGTGAGCGGAAGAGGCCCCACACGACGATGGCGAACAGGGGCGCCCCGATCATGAACGCCAGCGACGGGAACGGGAACGGCCAGGCGAGGTAGCCCCAGAAGCCGAGGCTCAGGAAGGCGAGGATCAGCGTGACGAACCGCACCACGTCGAGGGCGTCGACCGGGCCGCCGCGGGCCGGGGCGGGGGAGGGTGCGGGGTCGGTCGGAGTCACGCGTCCAGCGTACGGCCGGTGTGCCCGCGCCGGGCTAGCGGAAGACGATGGTGCGGGCGCCGTCGAGCAGCACGCGGTCCTCGGCGAACCAGCGGACGGCCTGGGTCAGGGTGCGGCTCTCTTCGTCCTGGCCGATCGCCATCAGTTCGGGGGCGCTGCGGGTGTGGTCGACGCGGACGACGTTCTGCTCGATGATCGGCCCCTCGTCGAGGTCGCTCGTGACGAAGTGCGCCGTCGCGCCGATCAGCTTCACGCCGCGGGCGTGCGCCTGGCGGTACGGGTTCGCCCCTTTGAACCCGGGCAGGAACGAGTGGTGGATGTTGATCGCCCGCCCCTCGAGCGCCGCACAGAGTTCGGGGCTGAGGATCTGCATGTACCGGGCGAGCACGACCAGCTCGATGTCGTACCGGTCGACGACCTGCAGCACGCGGGCCTCGAACGCCGCCTTCGACTCGGGGTCGGTGACGGGGTGGTGCTCGAACCGCTTGCCGTAGAACTCGGCCAGCCCCGACAGGTCGTCGTGGTTCGCCAGGATCAGCGGCACCTCGATCGGCAGCTGCCCGGCGCGCTGCCGGAACAGCAGGTCGTTGACGCAGTGCGCCGCCTTGCTCGCGAGCACGAGCGTGCGGGTCGGGCGACCGACGACGTCGAGCTTCGCCTGTACGTCGAAGTGCGCGAGCACGGGAGCCAGCGCGGCCTCGAACGCGTCGCGCTCGCCGGGGGCCTCGACCTGCAGCCGCATGAAGAACGTGCCCGTGTCGTGGCTCGAGAACTGCGCCGACTCGGTGATGTTGCCGCCGGCCTGCACCACGGCGCCGCTGATCGCGTGGACGATGCCGGGCCGGTCCTGGCAGACGAGCGTCAGCGTCCAGTGCGTCGTCGGGGCGGCGGGAGCGGAGGAGGCGCGGGTGGCGTCGGTCACGTCGGTCACCCGCCCAGGGTAGTGCGGCCGACGGGGGCGGACGGGCAGGTCAGTACGACGAGATGAGCAGCGTGACGAGGGCGACGAGCGGGAGGGCTCCTTGCGTGATCGCGGCCCGGGCCTTGGTCCGGTCGGAGAAGAGCAGCACGAGCGCGGCGGCGAGCATCGACCCCGTGCCCGCGACCAGCAGGGCGGTGCCCGCGGCTGATGCCTCGTAGGCGCTGCCCGCGCCTCCTGCCCCTCCGAGGACGAGGACGACGCCCACGATCGTGACGATCGCGAGGAACAGGTTGTAGAAGCCCTGGTTGTAGGCGAGCGGCTTCGTGTGCTCGGCCTGCGCGTCGTCGATGATGCCGAAGGTGGCGCGGACCCGCGGCGTGGTCCAGAGGAAGGACTCCATCACGAAGATGTAGACGTGCAGCAGGGCGGCGAGCGAGGCCGCGACGAGCGAGACGATGAGCATGCCCCGACCCTAGGGCCGGGCGGCCCACGCGAGGGTGGCGGCCGCGGCGGGGCAGGAGCATCGGGGGGGCGCGGCGGGCGCACAGGGCATCGGCCCAGGCGAGGACGAGGAGGCGCGGCGTGGCAGAGCGGGTCACCATCGTCGAGGTCGCGGCCCGGGCCGGCGTCGCGATCAGCTCGGTCAGCAGCGCCCTCAACGGTCGCCCCGGCGTCTCGGAGCAGACCCGCGCGCGCATCCGCCGGGCCGCCGACGACCTCGGCTTCGTGCCCAGCGTCCGGGGGCGCAGCCTCAGTGCCAAGCGGGCCTTCACCGTCGGGCTCGTCGTGCACCGCGACCCGTTCGTGCTCGAGTCCGACCCGTTCTTCGGCAGCTTCATCGGCGGGCTCGAATCGGTGCTCGACCCGCGCGGGTACGCGCTCATCCTGCAGATGGGGTCGGCGGCGGACGAGCCGCTCGACCGTTACCGGCGGCTCGCGGCCGGGCGCCGGGTCGACGGCGTCGTCCTGAACGAGCTGACGGTGGACGACCCGCGCGTCGACCTGGTCCGCGAGCTCGACCTGCCCGCGGCCGGGGTCACCCCCGCCGGCGACTTCCCCCTGCCGGCCGTGCGGCAGGACGACTCGGCCGGCATCGGCGAGCTCGTCGAGCACCTCGTGTCGCTCGGGCACCGACGGTTCGCGCACGTCGCCGGACCTGGTCGCTTCGTGCACTCACAGCGCCGCGGAGCCGCCTGGCGGGATGCCCTCGGGGCGGCCGGACACGACCCCGGGGTCGTCGTCGAGGCCGACTTCACCTACGACGGGGGAGCCCGGGCCGCGGCTCGCCTGTTCGGCCCGGACG
>NZ_LHOZ01000025.1:0-26258 GCF_001297205.1 Frigoribacterium sp. RIT-PI-h
GCCCCCGACCCCGTGGCGCCGTTCGCCCGGCATCCGCGTCGGGGCGTCGATCGCCGTCGCGACCGGTCTCTACGGCGTCTCGTTCGGGGCCCTCGCCGTGGCCTCGGGTCTGACCACCGCGCAGACCTGCGTCCTGAGCCTGTTGCTGTTCTCCGGCGGTTCGCAGTTCGCCTTCGTCGGCGTCGTCGCCGGAGGAGGCGCGGGTTCGGCAGCCGCGTCCGCCGCGGCCCTGCTCGGCATCCGCAACGCGGTCTACGGCATGCAGCTCAACGCCCTGCTGCACCCGCGCGGCTGGCGTCGGCTGGTCGCCGCGCACGTCACCATCGACGAGTCGCTCGCCACGAGCACCGGTCAGACCGATCCCGTCGAGCAGCGCCGCGGCTTCTGGGTCGCAGGGGTCGGGGTCTTCGTGCTCTGGAACCTCTTCACCCTGGTCGGCGCGCTCGCGGGGGACGCGATGGGCGACCCGCGCGATTGGGGACTCGACGGGGCAGCTGTCGCGGCGTTCCTCGCGTTGCTGTGGCCGCGCCTCCGTTCCCGTGACGCGGCCGCGGTCGCCGTCGCGTGTGCGGTGGTGACCGTCGTCGCGGTCCCGTTCGTGCCTCCGGGGGTGCCGATCCTGGTGGCGGCCGTCGTGGCCGCGGCCCTCGGTTGGCGGGGTGCGCGCGAGCGTCCCGACGCGGCGTCGGCCGCGGCCCCGGGCACCGACCCCACGAGCCGAGGAGGCGCGGCGTGAGCACCTGGGTCTGGATCGCCGTCGCCTGCGTGGTCGCCTACGCCACCAAGCTGCTCGGGTACCTCGTTCCCCGCCGCTGGCTGACGAACCCTCGCGTGGCGCGGGTCGCGGGCACGCTCACGATCGGGCTGCTGGCGTCGCTGACCGTGGCGAACGCCGTCGCCACCGGCCAGCAGCTCGTGGTCGACGCCCGGCTCGGGGCGCTGGTCGCGGCGGCGGTGGCCCTGCTGCTGCGGGCGCCGTTCCTCGTCGTGGTGATCGTCGGGGCCGCCGCCGCCGCGGGCCTGCGCCTGCTCGGCCTGCCCTGACCGGCCGCGTCGCCGCCGACCCGTCGGCCGAACGTCGCCCCGCGAACGGCGTGTGTCACGAGGCCGCACCACGCCCGCGTCGTCGAACCACCCCGGAGCACGGTTCGACGACGCGACGGTGGTGCGACCTCGATCCGGCCCGTACCGGATCAGCTGCCGCGCGGTGCCGACCCCCGGGCCCGGCGCCCCTCGAGCACCCCGCCGAGCAGCACCACGGCCACCCCGACCACGGGCACGAGCAGCAGTCCGTACCGCAGCCCGACCGAGTCCGCGACGAACCCGACGACGGGCGGCGACGCCAGGAACCCCAGCCGCAGCAGCCAGCTGACCAGTGTCAGCCCCGTGCCGGCCCGGAAACCGGGCAGGTTGTCCGCCGCGTGCATCGCCGCCGGGATCAACGTCGCGACGCCGAACCCCGCCGCCGCGAAGCCGACGATCGTGCCGACCACCGAGGGGAACGCCAGCGCGACGCCCATGCCCACCGCGACGAACACGCCTCCGGCCCGGGCGACGGCCTTCTGGCCGAAGCGGTCGACCATGCCGGCGCCGAGCAGGCGCCCGACGAACTGGGCGCCCTGCAGCGACACGAAGCCGAGGGCGGCGACCGTCACGCCGGCCCCGAGCGACCCCAGGTAGAGCGCCGCCCAGGTGCTGCCCGCGTCCTCGACCACGGCGCCCGACGACGCGATGACGACGAGGGCCAGCAGCACGCCCCACTTCGCGACGAACCCGGGTGAGACCCGGCGGCCGCCACGAGCCGAGGAGGCGCGGGTCGCGTCGTCCACGGAGCCCGCCCCGGCCGGCGGGCCGGCCCGCGCCTCCGGCGCCCGGGCCTCGGGGCCGCCCGCCGCGGGCGCGACGCCCGGCCCCGCGCCCGCCGCCACGTCGGCGCCGGACTCGACCACCGCGTCGGACGTCTCGGGCGAGCCCTCGGCCGGCTCGGGCCCGGCCAACAGCAGCGGGTACGACACCAGCGCCACGACGGCGAAGACCAGCGCCGAGGCCCCGAGGTGCCAGACGACGGGGATGTCGAGCCCCGCCGCCGCACCGCCCATCAGACCGCCGAGGACGGCGCCGATGCTCCACACGGCGTGGAACGAGTTGAGGATCGAGCGGCGGTAGCGGTACTGCACGCGCAGTCCGTGCGAGTTCTGCGAGACGTCGACGACGGCGTCCAGGGCGCCGGCGAGCAGGAAGCCCGCCGCCAGCAGCCCGCCGACCGGGGCGATGCCGGCCAGCAGCACGGCGACCCCGGTGATCACCGTGCCGATCACGGCGACCCGCGACGACCGGAAGCGACGGATCAGCCACCCGGCGCCGAGCCCCGCGACGAGCGCGCCGACCGGGAACGCCGCGACGGCCAGGCCGAAGTCGGCGTTCGACAGGTCGAGGCCGTCCTTGATGGCGGGGTAGCGCGGCAGGATGTTCGCGAACAGCGCGCCGTTGGTGAAGAAGAGCAGGGCGACGCCGAGTCGGGCTCGGCGGTCCTCGCGCGTCGGCACGGTGCGGGCCGGTGCGGCGGGAGCGGGCGTCGGTGACGTCATGGTGTACGAACGTACACTAAGGCCGGGCGGCGGCGGACCGCTCACGGGGACGCGCTGCCGAGGTGATCAGCGAGGCACCCGCGACCACGACCAGCACGACGATCATCGCGCTGCGGAGGCCCACGTGCTCGCCGACGAAACCGAGCAGCGGCGGCCCGACCAGGAACGCCACGTAGGCCATCGTCGCGACGGCTCCGACCGCCGTGGTGGGGTCGTCGCTGTCGGCTGCGGCCGAGACGGTCACCGGGAAGCCCAGGGCGGCACCGAGGCCCCAGAGCACCACGGCGACGCCCGCGACGACGACCGAGTCCGCGAAGACGACGAGGGCGATGCCGACCGCCGAGACGAGGGCGCTGGCGCGCAGCACGGTCGCGTGGCCGAAGCGGGCGAGCAGCGGGTCGCCGAGGAAGCGTCCGACCGTCATCGCCGCCGCGAACGCCGTGAAGACGACCGTCCCGGTGGTCGCCGAGACCCCGTGGCCGTCGACGAAGAGCAACGGCAGCCAGTCGTTGGCCGACCCTTCGGCCAGTGCGAGTGCCAGCACGATCAGTCCGATCAGCACGAGCCGGCGGTCGCGCCAGACCGCCAGCGACCCGGCGACCCGGGCCCGCACCCCGGAGGCGCGCTCGGCCCGCTCGTCGGAGCGTCCGGTCGTCCGCGGCACGATCGGCACCGCCCAGACCAGCGCGGCGCCGCCCGCGAGCGCGACTCCGAGCAGGGGCCACTGGACGGGCACGTGCGTCGCCGGCAGCAGGATGCCGAGGCCGGCCCCCGCGACCGTGCCGAGGCTGAAGCAGCCGTGGAGCACGGGCAGCACCGACCGGCCCGAGGCGGTCTCGATCGCGGCGCCCGCGATGTTGACGGCGATCTCGGCCAGGCCGACTCCCGCACCGACCAGGGCGAGGCCGACGAAGACGCCGGGAGTGATCGAGAGCGACGCGGCCAGGCCGACGAGGGCCACGCCGGCGACCAGCGAGCTGCCGCCGATCGCCACGGCACGGTGGGCTCCGTGCCGCCGCACGATCGGCGCGGAGGACAGGATGCCGCCCATCGACCCGATCGACAGGCCGAAGATGACGAGGCCCATCTCGCCCGTGCTCGCCTGCAGCAGGTCGCGGATGGCCGGGGTCCGCACGACCCACGAGGCGAGCGAGACGCCGACGACCGCCATGAACACGAACACCGCCGCCCGGCGTCGGGCGAGCTCGGGGCTGAACGGCGGTCGGTTCGTCATGCGTCCAGTGTGTACGTTCGTACGCTCGTCGTCTAGGGTGGCGGTCATGACGACCATCGACCATTTCGCCGGCGATCCGCGGACGAACCACGAGCGCATGCTCGCGGGCGACCTCTACATCTCGGACGATCCCGAGATCGCGCAGCAGCAGCAGCGCGCCGTCACGCTGCAGGCCCGGTTCGCCGCGGCCTTCGCCGACGACGTCGAAGCCGCGCAGGCCGTCGCCCGCGAGCTGTTCGGCAGCCTGCACGAGACGGCGCACGTGCGGCCTCCGGTGTACGTCGACTACGGCACCTTCATCACGATCGGCGCCGGCACCTTCGTCAACTACGGCCTGACCGCGCTCGACGTGGCCCCGATCACGAGCGGGGCCGACTGCCAGATCGGCCCGAACGTGCAGTTGCTGACGCCGACGCACCCGGTCGAGCCGCAGCCTCGTCGCGACAAGCTCGAGGCCGCGAAGCCGATCACGCTCGGCGACAACGTCTGGCTCGGCGGCGGTGCGATCGTGCTGCCCGGGGTGACGATCGGCGACAACAGCGTGATCGGCGCCGGGGCGGTGGTGACGAAGGACGTCCCCGCGAACGTCGTCGCGGTCGGCAACCCGGCCCGCGTGGTGAGGAGCATCTAGTCGTGGGGACCGTCCGCCGCACCGAGCCCGACCGTCGTGACCGCCTGATCGACGTGACGCTCGACGTCGTGGCCGAGGTCGGCGTCGCCGGCGCCTCGCATCGCAAGATCGCCGCGCGTGCCGACGTGCCCCTCGGGTCGATGACGTACCACTTCGACGGCATGGACGAGCTGCTGCACGAGGCGTTCTCGCGCTTCGCCGAGACGATCATCGTGCGCTTCGAGGGGCGGCTCGGGGCCGCGACCACCCGCGACGAGGCCAAGGAGGCGGTGGTCGCCTTGGTCCACGACGACCTGACCGGCCCGGCCGCGGTCCGCGACCAGGTGCTCAGCTACGAGCTCTACACGCTGGCCGCCCGCGAGCCGCGCTTCCGTGAGATCACCCGCGAGTGGATGCGCCGGAGCCGGGTCGAGCTGGAGCGACACTTCGACCCCGACACCGCGCGGCAGGTCGACGCCCTGATCGAGGGGCTCTCGATCCACCGTGCCCTCGACCCGTCTCCGCCGAGTCGTGCCCTGACCCGCGAGGCCGTGGAGCGCATCACGCGCGTGTCCTGACCGTCGCGACCCGCGCCTCCTGCCCGTCGCCGTCGGCGCCTCCTGCCCGGGCGATCGTCATGGCCACAAACCGAACTGAGGTCCCGTCGAGGTGCGGCTGCCATTGCTAGGCGCTCTAATGGAACAGGTGCAGAAGCTGCACGGCGGTGAGAAGCTACGCACCGGATCAGGACGAGAGTCGAGAAACCAGTGGACGCAGAGAGCGACATGTCGCGCCGCGTACCCGGTCCGGACACCTCGACGGCCCCCGACACGGCGTTCGGCGACTTCAACGTCGCCAGCGACTTCGGCCAGATCGGCGACACGGCCCGCACGCCGGCCGCCGACCTGTTCTTCGGTGACTTCGCGCCCCCGCTCGATCCCGACCTGGTCTTCGAGTGCTCGGCGTCGATGAACGGCGAGCACGGTGCGGTGGCCCTCTACGAAGACCGTGTCATCGTCGAGAGCCCCGACGAGCCCGACGGCGAGGCCGTGTTCTCGACCGACACGGTGCGGGCCTGGTGGCTGGTCGAGGGCGAGACGTTCTTCGCTCTCGTCGTCGAGGCCGACGTGCTGCACCGCACGCGACTGCCCTCGGGCTTCAAGGCCGTGCTCGCGGCGGCCTTCACGAAGGCCTTCGGTCCGGCGTCCAGCCCGACCGGCGCGTGACCGCAGAGCCCTTTCGCCCGCGTCCGAACAGCAGCACGGTGACGATTCCCCCGTCAAGGGCCTCTTTCAGCATCCTCGGCATGGCAGGATCACTCTGATGGAACCCGAACAGACCCTGCCCCCGGTGCGTTCCGAGATGGGCGGCCGCGACATGGATCAAGCGCGCGCGCTGTTCGAGGACACCTACAACGGCGCCGGGTTCCGCACCGACACCCGACAGGAGTCGTTCGCGTACCGGTACACGACGGCCGGCGACGAGGACATGACGTTGCGGTCGGCGATGTTCCTCGGCGACATCCGGGGGGCCATCCAGCCCGAGCGCGAGTACGTCGTCGCCTGGATCACCGCGGGCGAGGGCCGGGTCGACGTCGGGGCCGAAGAGGCCGCGTTCGAGATCGGCCGCCCGCTGATGTTCCCGACGGGCAAGGCCTTCGAGTTCGAGGTCCGCGAGTACCGCCAGAACCTCGTGCACTTCGACGCCGCCTACCTCGAGCGCATGGCCGCCGAGCACGAGGGTGCGCTCGCCGGGCCGCTGCAGTTCGACCACACCGCCGTGCCCGACCTGGCGAACCTGCGTCGGTGGCAGGCCACGATCACCAACGCCGCCAAGACCATCCTCGGCGGCGAGTCGACCGAGCTGCTGCGCTCCGAGCTGAAGCGCGAGTCGGCGATCGCGCTGCTCGACACGTTCTCGCACCGGTCGATCGACCTGCCGCCGGCCCTGCTCGTGCCGCGCAACGCCCGCCTCCGCGAGGCCGTCGAGTACCTGCACACGCACTCGCACCTGCCGGTCAACATGACCCAGCTCGCCGAGACCGTGCACCTCACGCCGCGCGGACTGCAGCAGGCGTTCAGCCGCCAGCTCGGCGTGACGCCCACCGAGTACCTCCGCACCATCCGGCTCGACCACGTGCAGGCCGAGCTGAAGGAGCTCTCTCCGGGAGAGGCCACCGTCGGCGCCGTCGCGCAGCGCTGGGGCTTCACGCACCTGAGCCGCTTCACGGCGTCGTACGTCCAGCGTTTCGGCGAGTACCCCAGCGCGACCCTGCAGGGCTGACCCCGCGCGGGCGGGCCGCGCCCACCAGTCCGCCAGCCACCACGCCAGGAGGTGGACACGGCACCGCGAGAAAGCCTGGCGCGGTGACCACGTCCTGGTGCTGTGACCACAACCCGGCGGCGTGCGCGAGAGGCGGCGCAGTCCCTAGGAGGCGCGGGTCACCACCCCAGGCGGGGCGCCCCAGCTGCGCAGCGCTCCGGCGACCCGGTCCCACCAGGCGGACGCCGCCGCGCGGGTCCCGCCCAGGCGATCGGCCCCCGCCGAGCGCACCGCGTCCCGCCCGGCCCACGCCGCCCGCGCGACCGCGTCGGCCTCGCCCGCGAGCAGCTGCGCGGCCGAGACGACGCTCGTCTGTCCGAAGTTGCCGAGCGCCCCGGTCAGCTTGATCGTCGTGTAGTCGTCGACCGCGAGCCCGACCGTCGGCACACCGCCCGCGACGGCGAACACGGCCGGGTGGTAGCGGCTGGTCAGGCGCAGGGCCGCACCTCGGGCGAAGCGGGCTGCGGCGGGGGGGTCGGGCGTGGGGTCGGCCCGCGCGGGCCCGGGCGGCGGGGCGGCACGGCCCGGCGCAGCGGCGCGCCGCCGCGCCCTCGGTCGGGGCGGGCGCCGCCCAGTGCGCGAGGAAGACGACCTCGAGCCCCGCCTCGCCCGCCACCCGGTCGAGCAGTCGGGCGACGGCGGTGGCGAACGCCGCGCGGTCGGCGTCGCCCACGTGGGCGGACAGGCTCACGGCGAGGGACGGCGCCGGTGCGTCCGCCGCACCCAGGGCGCCGGCCACGGCCGGGGCACCCGCCGCTCCCGAGGCGGCGGCGGCACCCCCGGCAGGAGGCGCGGCGTCGAACCCGAGGAAGCTCGCGTCGTCCACCGTGCCCACGGTCGTGGCGGGGTGGGCGCGGCGCGCCCGCACCAGCACGGGCGACGCGCCCTCGCGCAGCCCGACGAGCGCGGCGGCGTCGAGCAGCTCGGTGACGAGCTCGCGGTCCTCGCCCTCGAGCACCGGCCCGATGGTCTGACCGCTGACGACGAGCGGCTTGCCGAAGCGTCGGGCGACGAGCCCGAGCGTGTTCCGCTCGTAGACGTGCATCGGCCAGAGCGAGGCCATGTTGCCGCCGCCGGCGACGAGCACGCCGTCGGCCTCGCGGACGGCCTCGATGACCTGCCAGGCCGGGTCGTCCTGCGGGAGGTGGCCCGCGCCTCCGTCGATCGCCGACAGCACGCGGGCGCGACGCTCGCGCTGGCCGAGCCGTCCGCCGGTGGTCGCGGGGTGGAAGCCGATCGCGGGGACGGCGTCGACGCCGTACCGTTCGGCGGTCTCGGCCGGGTTCGACGAGACCCCGGTGATCGTGGCACCGCGGGCGCGGAGCTGCACGGTCGCCTCGTGGAACATGGCCTCGTCGCCGATGTGGACCATGCCGTCGAGCACGCCGACGTCTCCGATGGTGACGATTCGCACGGGTGGGACCTCTCGCTGCGGGACTCGGCAGCGGGATCGATGCCGCCCACGACGGTACCGGACCCCTGCGTCGCCGAGCACACCGTCCCGCCACCGGGTGGCCACCCGGCGGCGATAGGCCCCTCCAGCCCCCGGGCCCCCCGGGCCGGCCCCCGCTGCATCCCACCGACACCGCCACCCCGCCACACCCGAGAGGCACCGCCATGGGCATCCAGACCTCGCTCGACGCGATCCACGAGGCCGACCGTCTGGTCGACTCGATGCGCCTCGCCGACGACCTCGCGCTCGACGCCGCGCGCACCGGCGGGGCCCGGACGATCCGCGTGCTGCGCGGCGCCCCCGGCAGCCCCGACCAGCTCGCCGCCATCGCGGCGACGAACGCCCTCGCGCAGGTCTTCGACGAGCAGGCCGACGTCGTGCTGAGCGACCTGCTGTCGAGCGACCGCACCTTCCTGCGCGAGCACGCCGCCTCGGCGCTCAGTCAGCGGCTGCCCCGCTACGACACGGTCGGCCGGCTGATCGGGCTCGTCGTCGCCGGGGGCTTCACCGGCATGGTCGCCCAGCGCACGCTCGCGCAGAGGTCGTCGGCCGCCCCCGCCGTGGTCGGGGGCGCCCTCGAGGGCGCCCTGATCGGCGTGCACGAGCCCGACGCCCGGTACCGCCTGGTCGAGACGCTGGGTCTCGTGCGGGCCCGCATCGCCTCGCGCCCGCTGCTGACGATCGCCCGCGACCGGGGCGAGGACGAGCACGTCCGCCTCCCCGCCGGCCCGGCCCTCGGCCCGCCTCGCGGCCACCACGCCGCCGCCGCCGTCGTGCACGAGCTCGCCCGCCACGACGGCTACCTCGGCGACGTCGCGCGCCTCTCGGCGATCGACCTCTCGGCCCCCGACGAGGTGCCCGACGGCGACCGGGCGCGCGACCGCGGACTCGACGACGGACCCGACGCCGCCCACCCGGCCGGGCGCGACGGCCTCACGATCGCGCAGCTCTTCCTGCACGCCGACATCGACGCCGGCCTCACCCACGCCGGCAGCGGCGACAACGGAGGCATCGCGACGCTCCTCGTGCGACTCGGCGACGCACTCGCCGCGGGCGGCGTGCTCCCTGCAGGAGGCGCGGCGCACGTCCTCGACGACCCCCGGGCGCCCGGGTGGTCACCCTCGCGCGCGGGGCGGCGGCGCGGCGGTCGCGAGCGTCCGCGCCCTGGCGACCCGCGCCTCCGGACGCGTCTACGGGCGCGGGCCGCTGCTCAGCGACCCCGTCTCGTCGGCGACCGCGTGGCCGCTGCGGGTCGCGGCCCGGCGCGGCATCCGGCGGGTGCTGCGCGCCGCGGGCGGCGTCGACCTGCTGCACCTGCGGATGGCCGACGTGGGCAGCCTCGCGGCGGCCGACGTCGCCCGCGAGCTCGACATCCCCGTCGTGTTCACGGTCGCCCCCGACCCGCACGCCGTCATCCAGTCGCTCGACCTGTCGGGTGCGCTGACCCGCGAGACGTTCGGCGACGTCGACGAGGTCGAGCACTTCTGGTTCCGCACGCGGCTCGTCCAGCAGCTCGCCTCGAACGCGTCGCACACCGTGCTGTTCCCCCGGCCCGAGCTCGAACGCGACATGCGCGAGCTGGTCGGCATCGACGTCACCTCGCACCCCGAGCGCCACACGATCGTGCCCGAGGGCATCGACCTGGACGTGGTCGACCGCTCGGTCGCCGAGGCCGCCGAGCACGCCGCGGGCCTGCCCGCGACCCCGCCGCTCGCCGAGCTGCGCGCACTGCTCGAGACGCTGCCGCCCGAGCGCCGCGGCCTGCCGCTGCTGGTCAGCGTCGGACGCCTGCACCGGGTCAAGGGCATGGCGACGATCGTCGAGGCGTGGGCCGGGTCCGGCGTGGACGGCGACACCGCGTCGCTGCGCGACCGGGCGAACCTGCTGCTGATCGGCGGCGATCTCGAGCACCCGAGCGCCGACGAGCGCGAACAGCTCGACCTGATCGACGCGATCGTCCCCGCGGACCGGCACCGCGCCTCCGGACTGCTGCTGCCCGGCCACCGGCCGAACGACACGGTCGCCCGCTGGGTCGCCGCGGCCCGCTTCGGCCTGCCCGGGCTCGCGGCGCCGCGCGGCGTCTACGTCTGCGGCAGCCTGAAAGAGGAGTTCGGCATCGCCCTGCTCGAGGCGATGGGTTCGGGTCTGCTCGTCGTCGCGCCGCAGGGCGGCGGACCCTCGACCTACGTCCGCCAGGGCGACACCGGCTGGCTCACCCGCACCTGGGACGTCGACGCCCTGCGCCAGGCGATGGGCGAGGCGCTCACCGCGGCCTCGGTCGAGACGACGGAGGCGCGCGCGGCCCGGTCGCGCGACACCGTCGAGCGGTCCTTCACGATCCAGGCCATGGCGCGGTCGCTGTCGGGTGTCTACGACACGGTGCACCACGACGAACTCGAACAGCGCGAGTGGAGCGTGAGCGCGCGATGACCCTGCTCGTCATCAGCCCGGACTACGCGTCGCACCTGCTGCCGCTCGCGACCCTGGCCACCGAGTGGCGCGACCGGGGCGAGCGCGTCGTCGTCGCGACCGGCCCGGCCACCGCCGCCATCGTCGAGTCGTTCGGCTTCGAGCGCGTGCACCTGCAACTCGGGCGCGGCTCGAACCCCGGGGTGATCCGCGCCGAGGAGCAGGTGGCCGAAGAGGACGCGTCCCTGCGCGGCTTCTTCGACGCCACCCGGCTCGGCATGGTCGAGACGCTCTCGTACCAGGCGCGCGAACGCCTCACCGACCTCATGTGGCAGCCGGTCGCGACGGCCCGGGCCGTGCTCGACGTCGTCGCTGCCGTGCAGCCCGACCAGATCGTCGTGGACCACCTCGCGTTCAGCGCCCGGCTCGCGCTCGTGGCCGGCGGCGTGCCCTTCGCCGACGTCGTGCTGGGTCACCCGACCGCGCTGCCCGTGGGCGACGAGGTCTACGGGTGCCCGCCCGAGTGGCCCGCGGCGTTCGGCGTGGGTGCTGCACGGCCCGTCGGCGATGCAGGACGCACCACCGATGTGGTGTCGAACCATCCACATGCGTGGTTCGACAGCACATCGGTGGTGCGACCCGGGTCCGGGTCCGGGGCCGGGTCCGCGCCCGAGGGCGTCGCGGGGCTGCGCGAGCTCTGCGAGCGGGTCGACGCCTCGTTCACGGCCGAGTGGAACGCCGCGCTGGCCGAGCTCGCTCCGCACCTGCCGCCGTCGACGAGCGCGTTCGGCGAGCACGGCGACCTGCTGCTCTACAACTACCCCGGAGAACTCGCCGACCCGGAGCGTGAGCCCCTGCGGCCGCCGCACGTCTGGCTCGGCTCGGCCGCCCGCGCCGAGCCGGTGGACGCCGAGGTCGCCGCCTGGCTGGCCGAAGGCGCCGCACCCGCCCCCGCCACCCCGTTCGTCTACGTCAGCTTCGGCAGCTTCCTGTCGGTGCGGTCGGACGTGCTCGGGCGCGTGGCCGAGGCCCTGCGGCGCGTCGGGGTGCGGGCCGCGATCGCGCTCGGCTCGGGTGACCGGGCCGACCTCGGCGAGGTGCCGGCCGACTGGCTGGTGCGGGAGTTCCTGCCGCAGGTGACCCTGCTCGACGCGGCGACCGCGGCCGTGACGCACGGCGGCAACAACAGCGTGACCGAGGCGATGACCGCGGGCGTGCCCGTCGTCGTCCTGCCGTTCTCGACCGCCCAGTTCGCGGGGGCCGCGGCCCGCGCGCGCACCGGGGTGGGCGTCGCGCTCGCCCCGAACACGGCGACCGTCGACGAACTGGCGGAGGCGCTGCGGCACGTGCTCGACCTGCCGACGCGCGACCCCGGTGCGGCCGGGCGCCTGGCCGGTCTGTCGGCCTCCCTGCACGAGACGCCCGGACGGGCACGAGCCCACGCGGCACTCACCGGACGCGGCTGCCCGCCCCGGCCCTCCCCGCCGAAGACGACCGCGCGCATGGCTTCGGCGCCGACCGACGCGTCGCGGTACCGCTGCATCAGCGCGGCGTTGGCGTCGTACTGCGGCCCCTCGCGCACCTCGGCCTGGTGGTGCAGGGCGAAGACCATGCCCTCGTGTCGGCGTGGGGCCTCGCCGAGCAGGGTGGTGTGGGCGAGGTACCAGGCGGCGTCCTCGAAGCCCCAACCGCGGAAGCGTTCGTCCTGCCCGCCGTGACTGCGCCACGAGGAGGCGCGGGTCACGTAGACCCCCGAGCAGGCCCCGCGCACGAGCTCGAAGTCGCACCGCTCGAGGGGGGTGCCCGCGGCCGCCTGCGCGGTGCCGTCGCGTCCCAGCCAGTGGTACTCGGTGTAGGGGAGGTGCACCCGGCCGCTCGTGCGCGCCGCCTCGATCGCCGCGAGCAGGGGCTCCCGTTGCGGCAGGGTGTCGGCGTCGCCGATCACGGCCACCTCGTCGTCGGCCAGGCCGGCCACGCCGAGGTTGCGGCACTGGGCGAGGTTGAACACCGGGTCGGGCGAGTCGATCGTGCGGATCTCGGCCTCGGGCAGGGCCTCGGCGTACCAGTCGCGCACGACCTCGAACGCCGCGATGCGACTGGGTTGCGGACGCCGGGGGGGCACGCCGGGGCCCACCCCGCGGGCCTGGGGGCGCCCCGGCCCCCGCCCCGCCGGGCCGCCGGGCCGCACGTCGAGATGAACCCCGTTCCGTGCCATGAACCACGAACGTTCGTGGTTCATCGCACGGAACGGGGTTCGACGCACCCGGTTTCGAACCATGAACCTGATTGCTTCCGGGTGCATCGTTCGAAACCGGGTTCATCGCCGTCCGAGCCCGAGCCGAGCAGGCCTCAGGAGGCGCGGGTCGCGTCCGCCGCACCCGGCAGCGGCAGCTCGAGTGCGGGGCCGCGCGCATGCGCCAGGGCACGCTCGACGGCGCCCGTGGTCACCACCGCGTCGCCCAGCGTCGAGGCGACGGCCTCGGGCGCGGCCCGGGGCGTGAACCGGCTGAGCCACGGCGTCGTCCGCTCGAGCAGCAGGCCGATCGAGGGTGCCACGGCCCCGGCGCCGACGATGCGGTCGACGTCGAGCATGCCGCCGAGAACGGCGCAGCCGCGTCCGAACCGTTCGGCCACGCGCCCCACCAGGCGCCGTGCGGCCGGGTCGCCCGCGCCGGCGGCGGCGAGCCCGGCCGCGGCGCCGGGCCGGTCGCGCGGCCCCGCCCACACCGGAGACGACTCGGGCACCGTGCCGAGTGCCCGGGCGGCCCGGGCCCAGTCCCGCAGCACGGCGCCGATGCCGTCCGCCGAACCGACGCCGTCGACCAGGTCGAGGAGGCGCATCTCGCCCGCGGCACCGCGGTTGCCCCGCACGAGGGCTCCGTCGCGCACGAACCCGGCGCCGACGCGCGCGCCGGCCCGCAGGGTCACGAACGAGGGCCCGGCCCCGCCGTCGCCGGCGCCCGCGTCGCCAGCCGCGCCCGCGTCGCCAGCCGCGCCCGCGGCACCGGCGTGCCGCCCGCCGCCGACCTCGCGCGCCGCGGCCTCGGCGACCGCCGCGAGGTTCGCGTCGTTCTCGACGACGACGGCCCAGCCGCGCGGCGCGAACAGGCCGACGTAGTCCGGGTTCATCAGCTCCCAGAAGTCGGCGCCGGCCTCGACCGGTGACCGGCCCTCGGCGTCGGTGGGGGCCGGGACGCCGACGGTCACGGCGAGCACGTCGTCGTCGGCGAGCGAGGCCGAGGCGAGGGCGTCGTCGACCAGGGCCGACACGATGCGTCGGCGGTCGTCGGCCGAGCCGCAGGGGTCGATGCGGCGGACGGCCCGCGCGAGCACGTCGCCCCGCAGGTCGGTCACGACGGCGGTGAGCTGGTGTTGGCCGGCGTCGACCCCGACGACGTGTCCGGCGGAACGGGCCAGGGCGTAGCGCCGCGCGGGGCGGCCCTTGCGGTACTCGCCGGTCGAGCGGGCGTCGGCGAGCGAGACCATCCAGCCGTGGGCGATGAGGTCGTCGCAGACCCCGAGCACGGTCGACCGGGTCAGTCCGGTGAGGGCGATCAGGTCGCTCGCCGTGACGGCGTCGACGGACCACGCGTGCCGCAGCACCTCGGCCGCGTTCATGCGGCGCAGCAGGCTCGGCGACGACACCCCGGTGCTCAGCGCCACCCGCGCCTCCTCGTGCTGTGGCCGGTGTCTCGCGACACGGCGGATCTTTTCGACGACGACCCATGGTGCCACGCCCCGAATTGATCTAGGGTCTAAATCTACACACCAGATCAACTCGGTCCCGACGCTGTCGTCGGGGTCGCGACCCGGGAGACGACGACGTGCCCACACCCCCACTGCCCTCCGGTGCCGGCCTCAGCCGACGCACCCTCCTCGGCGGGATCGGTGCCGCCGGGGCGGCGCTCCTCCTCGCAGGCTGCGCTCCGTCCGGCTCGGGCCGCGGGCGCACCGAGATAACCTTCTACGCGACCAAGCCCGAGGCGATCCCGTACTTCTCCGACCTGGTCTCGCGGTTCAACGAGTCCCAGTCGGCGGTCCGGGTGATCCACGACTCGACCTCGGGCATCTCGGCCGGCTTCGTCCGGGGCAACCCGCCCGACGTCGCGGCCTTCACGTACAACCTCGAGATGGCCCGCTTCATGGAGCGCGGGGCGCTGAGCGACCTGGGCGACCTGCCCGAGGCGGCGACCATCCGCCCCGAGGTGCAGAGCCTCGTCGACCAGTACGCGACCTACCCCGGTCGCACGAGCGTGCTGCCGTACTCGATCACCGCGGCGTCGGTGATATACAACCAGCAGATCTTCGCCGACCTGGGCGTCGAGGTGCCGACCACGTGGGACGAGTTCCTCGCCGCGTGTGACACCTTCACGGCGGCCGGCGTCACGCCGATCTACAGCACCTTCCGCGAACCGTGGACCGTCGCGCAGGGCCTGTTCGACTACACGACCGGCGGCTCGCTCGACGTCGCGGCCTTCTACGAGAAGATGAACGCCGAGGGCACGAGCGTCGGCCAGGGCGGCTCGGTCTCGTTCGAGAAGGACTTCCGCGAGCCCGTCGAGCGCATGGTGCAGCTCGGCCGCCTGTCGAACGCCAACCGCAACAGCCGCGGCTACGGCGACGGCAACCTCGCCATGGCCCAGGGTGAGGCGGCGATGCTCATGCAGGGGCCGTGGGCACTCGGTGAGATCACGAAGGCGAACCCCGAGGCGAAGGTCGGCACGTTCCCCCTGCCGATGACCGACGACCCCGCCGACCGCAAGGTGCGGGTCAACCTCGACCTGGCCCTGTGGGTGCCCGAGCAGTCGCGCAAGCAGGACGCCGCCCGCGAGTTCCTGACCTACCTCATGCAGCCCGAGATCCAGGACGCCTACAACCGCGACTTCCTGGCGTTCGGCACCACGAGGTCGGCCCCCGCCGTGACCGACGAGCGCATCGTCGGCATGCAGAGCTACTACGACGACGCGCGGTTCTACCAGGGGGCCTCCAAGGCGATCCCGCTGACGATCCCCGCCGAGAACTACGTGCAGGGCATCGTCACGGGCGCCAGCGTCGAGGGCACCCTGCGCACCATGGACGCCGACTGGCGCCGTCTGGCGCTCCGCGCATGAGCGCGCTCGACGGCGCGGGCCTCACCACGGGCCGCACCACAGGCCTCACCACGGGCCGCACCGCGGGCTCCGCCACCCCGACCACCGCCCGAGTCGAAGGAGACCCGATGGCCACCACCACCCCCACGGCCGCGCGAGGTGCCCGCACCTCGCTGACCGGCAGCACGGTCGACAACCCCCGGCGTCGCGGCAGGCGCGTCGACCCGGTCTTCTACGTCTTCCTCGTGCCGACGCTCGTCCTGTTCTCGCTGGCGATCACCCTGCCGGCCGTGATGGGCGTGTTCTACAGCTTCACGAACTCGATCGGCTTCGGCGAGTTCGACATGGTCGGCGTCACGAACTACCTCGCGATGGCGACCGACCCGGCGATCCTCGGCTCGTACGGCTTCACGATGGGCTTCGCGCTGGTCACGGTGATCGCCGTCAACGTCGTCGCGCTGCTGCTGGCGATCGGCCTGACCTCGCAGATCAAGGCCAAGACCGCGCTGCGGGCCGTGTTCGTGATCCCGATGGTCATCTCGGGCATCATCATCGCGTTCGTCTTCCAGTTCCTCTTCTCGAACTCGTTGCCCGCCCTCGGCGCCTCGCTCGGCATCCCGGGGCTGCAGGACAGCATCCTCGCGAACGCCGACACCGCCTGGATCGGCATCGTCGTCGTGACCGCGTGGCAGGCGATCCCGAGCACGTTGCTGATCTACATCGCGGGCCTGCTCGCCATCCCCGGCGAGGTGTACGAGGCGAGCAGCCTCGACGGCGCGTCGGGCTGGAAGCAGCTGCGGTCGATCACGCTGCCGCTCGTCGCGGGTTACGTCCTGATCAACACGATCATCGGCTTCAAGAACTTCCTGAACTCGTACGACATCATCGTCGGCCTGACGAACGGCGGCCCCGGCACGTCGACGCGCAGCATCGCGATGACGATCTTCACGGGCTTCACCGGTGGCGACTACGCCTATCAGATGGCCAACGCGACCATCTTCTTCGTGATCGCCGTCGCGATCGCGCTCGTCCAACTCCGGATCACCCGCGGAAAGGCGGCCGTCTGATGGCGAACACCGCACTCGTCACCCCGGCCGCGTCGCCGGCCCCCACCCCAGGAGGCGCGGGTCGCGACGCCGACGCCGTCACCCGTCGTCGACGCGGTCGCGTCGGTCGGGAACGCCCGAACCGTCTCGTCACCGCGCTGCTCGTGCTCGGGACGATCACCGTGCTGATCCCGATCTACGTCACGATCACGATGTCGCTCAAGACGACGGCGCAGGCCGTCGACGGCAACGCGTTCAGCCTGCCGGCACCGATCGACTTCTCGAACTTCGCGACCGCCTGGCAGCTGACCGACTTCCCGCGGGCGTTCGGCATCTCGACCCTCGTCACGGCGGCGACCGTCGTCGGCACGGTGGTGCTCGCGTCGATGGCGTCGTACGCGATCTCGCGCAACTGGGACCGCAAGCTGTTCCGCTTCTCGTTCTTCTATCTGCTCGCCGCGATGTTCCTGCCGTTCCCGGTGGTCGCGTTGTCGCAGATCAAGCTGACCGGCATCGTCGGCCTCGACAACCCCGCCGGCGTCGCCCTGCTGCACGTCATGTTCCAGCTGTCGTTCTCGATCCTGCTGTTCACGGCGTTCCTGCGGTCGTTGCCCGAAGAGCTCGAAGAGAGCGCGCGGCTCGACGGCGCCACCACGTGGCAGGTGTTCTGGCGCCTGGTCTTCCCGCTGCTCGCCCCGATGAGCGCCACGGTCGGCATCTTCGCCTTCCTGGCCTCGTGGAACGACTTCGCGATGCCGTCGTTGATCACCGCCGACCCGTCACTGCAGACCCTGCCCGTGTTGCAACAGATCTTCCAGACGCAGTTCAGCAACAACTACAACGTCGCCTTCGCCTCGTACCTCATGGCGATGGCTCCCGCGATCGTCGTCTACCTCTTCACCCAGCGTTGGGTGATGGCGGGCGTGACGCAGGGTGCGATCAAGTAGACGTCCGTCGGGGGCGCGACCCGCGCCTCCTGACCCCCCCCAGGCAACCCACCACCACCGAGAGGACCCCGCTCCACGATGACCGATACGCTCCGCACCGCACCCTCGACCGAGCTGCTGACCGACGACCCGACCTGGTGGCGCCAGGCGGCGGTCTACCAGATCTACCCCCGCAGCTTCGCCGACTCGAACGGCGACGGCATCGGCGACCTGCCCGGCATCACGGCGGCGGTGCCCTACCTGCAGCAGTTGGGCGTCGACGCGGTCTGGCTCAGCCCGTTCTATCCGTCGGCCCTCGCCGACGGCGGCTACGACGTCGACGACTACCGCGACGTCGACCCCAAGATCGGCACCCTCGCGCAGTTCGACGAGATGATCGACGCGCTGCACACGGCAGGCATCCGTGTGATCGCCGATCTCGTGCCGAACCACTCGTCCGACCGGCACGTCTGGTTCCGGGAGGCGCTGGCCGCCCCCGCGGGATCGCCCGCCCGGGCGCGCTACATCTTCCGCGACGGCCTCGGCGAGACCGGCGAGCTGCCGCCCTCGGACTGGACGTCGATCTTCGGCGGCCCGGCCTGGACCCGTGTCGCCGACGGCCAGTGGTACCTGCACTCGTTCGCGAGCGAGCAGCCCGACTGGGACTGGGACAACCCGGAGGTGCGCGAGGACTTCCTGACCACGCTGCGCTTCTGGTCGGACCGCGGCGTCGACGGCTTCCGCGTCGACGTGGCGCACGGGCTGGCCAAGCGCCTGCCCGAGGTGCTGCCGTCCACGGCCGAGCTCGAGGCGCTGCCGAAGGCCGACGGCGACCACCCGCTGTGGGACCGCGACGAGGTGCACGAGATCTACGCCACGTGGCGCGAGGTATTCGACGAGTACGACCCGCCGCGCATCGCCGTGGCCGAGGCCTGGGTCGAGCCGTCGCGTCGTGCCCGCTACGCCAGCGCCGAGGGGCTGGGCCAGGCGTTCAACTTCGACCTGCTCGAGGCCAACTTCGACGCCACGCAGTTCCACGACATCATCACCTACAACCTCGACGCCGCCGAGGCCTCGGGGTCGTCGACGACGTGGGTGTTCTCGAACCACGACGTCGTCCGGCACGCGACCCGCTACGGCCTGCCCGCCCTCGACGGTCGCGACGTCAAGCAGGGCGCCGAGTGGCTGCTCTCAGGTGGCACCTCGCCCGAGGTCGACGTCGAGACCGGCCTGCGTCGGGCCCGTGCGGCGTCGCTGTTCATGCTCGGGCTGCCCGGGTCGGCCTACGTCTACCAGGGTGAGGAGCTCGGGCTGCCCGAGGTCGCCGACATCCCCGCGGACGAGCGCCAGGACCCCTCGTTCTTCCGCAACCCCGGCGTCGACATCGGCCGCGACGGCTGCCGGGTGCCGCTGCCCTGGACCCGGTCGGGCTCGTCGTTCGGCTTCGGCCCGGGCGACGCCCACCTGCCGCAGCCGAGCTGGTTCGGCGAGTACTCGGTCGAGGCCGAGGAGGCCGACGTGACGTCGACGCTCGCGCTCTACCGTGCGGCCCTCGCCGCGCGGCGGGACCTGCAGACCGACGAGGAGCTCGAGTGGCTGCCCGTCGAGGGTCGCGACGACGTGCTGCACTTCGTGCGGCCCGGCGGATGGCACGTCGTGTGTGTGTTCGGCACCGAGCCGGTCGACCTGGCCGCGCTCGGGTCGGGTTCGGGCGAGGTGCTGGTGGCGAGCGGGCCGCTGACCGACGCCGGGCGGCTGCCGGGCGAGACGGCGGCCTGGGTGCGGGGCTGAGGTCGGTCCGGCTGTGCGGCCGACGCCGGCCGTTCCCGGGGTGGCTGATGCCGGTCTGGTGGCGCGGCTGAGGTCGGCCGTCTCGGGGCGGTGACCCGCGCCTCCCGGGTGCTGAGCGGGCGGGTTCGTGGTCGGCGGGCGTTTTCGGGCGCCCGCCCGCCGCGGACCCGCCCGCTTCTGCGTGCGGCGCCGTCGTCGGTCGGGAGGCGCGGTGTCGGTCAGGCGGGGACGTCGTCGCCGGCCGTCGACCGGCGCTGCTCGACCTCGGCCTCGAGCTTCGCCAGGCGGGCCAGCCGTTCGTAGTGCTCGGCCTCGCGGTCGAGGTCGGCGAGCTGCTGCTCGGTGCTACGGACGCGGTGGTCGAGCGTGCGGGCCGCGGCCTCGTGGTACCGGCTCTGGTCGCGCGGGCCGATCTGCTCGACGCGTCGGCCGTACTCGCGGCCGGCGGCGAACCAGACGATGCTGCCGATAAGCGGCAGGAACAGCACGATCATGATCCAGAGGCCCTTGGGCAGGTGGCGCACGTCGCCTTCGGGGCGCGTGACGATGTCGACGAGCGCCCCCACGATGAGCAGCAGGGGCAGGGCAGCCAGGACGAAGGTCACGGCCCGAGGGTAGGGGGTGCCTGCCGTCGGACGGAAGCCCCGCGAGGTGGGGTGACCGGGGCCCGCTCGTCGCGCATCCTGGGCGTGACGCGCCCGTCGGACGGCCGGTGGCGTCACCGGCATCACGGCGAGCGACCCCGGTCAGGAGGCGCGGTGCCGGCCGGCCACGAAGGGTACAGCTCCTGAAAATTCGCCGTCACCCCTGGCCTGAGGGCTCCTCGGATCGTAAGGTGGATCGGTCCGCCCGAACGAGGAGAACCGTGAGTCGATGCGCCGTCCGTCCCAGGAAGCGCTCATGACCGCCCCCTCGACCCCCCCGGAGCCCGCGGCGCCGGCCGCTGATCAGCCCCCGCGCCCCGAGCGCCCCCGGCCCCGCCGCGAGGCCCGCGCGCTCGAGCGCGCCGCTGCCGCCGCCGCCGACCCCGCGATGAACCCGGTTTCGAACGATGCACCCACGAGCAACCGGGTTCATGGTTCGGAAGTGGGTGCAACGGCGTCTGAGGGTGTGGCGGCCGACCGCGCGACGGCTGACTCGACGATGAACCCGGTTTCGAACGATGCACCCACGAGCAACCGGGTTCATGGTTCGGAAGTAGGTGCAACGGCACCCGAGGGTGTGGTGGCCGAGCCCGCGACGGCCGCCCCCGCGACGCGCGTCGCGCGTCGCTCGCGGCCCTCGGTGCCGGCTCTCGTGCGTCGGACCAGCGACGGCGGCCGCCCGAGCCAGAGCCCGCGGGGCACGTCCGGCCGGTCACGCCTGCGTGCCGTCTCGTCGCGCGTCCGCGCGGCGACCTTGCCCGTGCTCGGCGTCTGCGCCGTCATGCTCTTCTTCACCTCGAACCTCACCCCGGCCTCGGCCAGCGACCTGGGCGGGTCGAACATCCCGACCGCCGGTGCCGCCCCGATGCCGACCCAGACCCTCGCGGCGTCGCTCGTCGTCCTGACCGTGTCCGACCGCGACGCCTTCGGGGTCACCGACGCACCGCCGCCGCCTCCGCCACCCGAGCCCGAGCCCGTCGTCACCTCGAAGAACCTCGCGGGGTCGACGAACTCGAACCGCGCCTCCTCGGGGGCCGGCACCATCGTCAACTCGGGCACCGGCGACATCCGCTGGCCGTTCCCGGGTACGGTCGTCCTCAGCTCGGGCTTCGGACCGCGCTCGGCACCGTGCGCGGCGTGCTCGAGCATGCACATGGGCCTCGACATGACGCCCGGCGGTGGGACCCCGATCGGTGCCGCGGCGTCGGGTGTGGTGCGGACCTCGGGCATGCACGGCCAGTTCGGCCAGTACGCCGTGATCGACCACGTGATCGACGGCCAGCGGGTCAGCACCCTGTACGCGCACATGCAGATCGGGTCGAGCCCGCTCGTCGCCGGTCAGACGGTCCAGGTCGGCGAGCTGGTCGGCAAGGTCGGCCGCAGCGGAGTCGCGACCGGCGAGCACCTCCACTTCGAGGTGCTGCTGGGCGGCTCGACCCAGGTCGACCCCAAGGCCTGGCTCGACGCGAACGCCGGCCGCACCCTCTAGTCCTCAGCGCCGGACCCGCCGCCACGAACTGGCCGGCCTCCGCGTGCAGCAGCACCGGCCGCCCGGGCCTCAGGCGGTGCGACGCGCCTCGCGCCAGGCCCGCACCTCGGCGGCCCGCTCGGCCTCGCGGGCCGCGTCGGCGAACGACGCCTCGACCGAGTTCGCCGCCAGCAGGGCCAGCGCGTCGTCGTCCAGCCCGAGCACGTCGCGCAGCGCCTGGTAGTTGTCGCCCACGTACCCGCCGAAGTAGGCGGGATCGTCGCTGTTCACCGTGACGAGCAGCCCGGCCTCGAGCATGCGCGGCAACGGGGGCTCGGCCAGGTCGGACACGACCGCGAGCCGCAGGCTCGACAAGGGGCAGACCGTGAGCGGCACCCGGTCGGCGACCAGTCGGGCGACGAGGGCGTCGTCCTCGAGGCTGCGCACACCGTGGTCGACGCGTTCGACGTGCAGCAGGTCGAGGGCGTCCGTCACGTACGACGGCGGACCCTCTTCGCCGGCGTGGGCGACGACGTGCAGCCCGAGCGCGCGGGCGCGGTCGAAGACGCGGGCGAACGCGGCCGGCGGGAACCCCACCTCGGACGAGTCGAGCCCCACCCCGATCAGGTCGGAGGCGCGGTGCGCGACGGACTCGAGCGTCGCGGCCGCGTCGCCCGCCGGCAGGTGTCGCAGGAAGCAGAGGATGAGCCCGCCCGTGATGCCGAACCGCTCGCGGGCCTCGCCGAGCGCCTGCGTGAGCCCGTCGATCACCTCGTCGACGTCGACGTCGCGGGAGGTGTGCGCCTGGGGGTCGAAGAACATCTCGACGTGACGCAGCCCCTGGGCGTTGGCGCGTTCGAGGTAGGCCCAGGCGAGGTCGCGGAAGTCCTGGGCGGTCTGCAGCACGGCCGTGCACGCGTAGTACAGGTCGAGGAACTCCTGCAGCGAGCCGAACGAGTACGCGGCCCGCAGCTCGTCGACCGAGGCGAAGGGCAGGTCGACGTCGTTGCGGTCGGCGAGGGCGAAGACGAGCTCGGGTTCGAGCGTTCCCTCGACGTGCAGGTGCAGCTCGGCCGTGGGCGGCGTCGCGAGCACCGTGGCCGAGAGGGCCGGACCCGAGAGGGGCGAGCCCGAGAGGTCGCTGCTCGTCGGGGTCGTGCCCCGGGGGGGCGTGCCGGGCGCGGAGGCCGCGGTCGTCGGGGAGGTGTCGATCGCCGTCATCGGGCCACCGTAGCGGCAGCGTGCCTCCCGACGAAGCTCCGTGCACGATCGTTCACCGTCCCGTCACCCGGCGAGCGCCTGGGGACGAGACGACCGCGCCCCGCGCCTCTTGCAGGTCGCTATGCCGTGAGCACGACCGCGAGCGTCTCGGGCTGGTCGTGCCCGGTCCACGTGCCGGTGAGCACCTCGACGCCGTGGTCGCCGGTGTGGCCGCCGGTGTGGCCGCCGGTGGAGGCGAGGGCGCCGGCGTCGTGTCGGCCGAGCACGCGGGCGACGACGATGCGGACCGCCGCGCCGGTGACGACCGTGCGGCCCTCGACCTGGTCGACGGTGAGGCGGTCGCCCGCGGGCACGGGGGGGCCCGGGCCGCCGCCGCCGACGGCGGTCGGGTTCGGCTCGCGGACCTGCCGCTCGCCGTCGACCTCGAACCAGGCCTCGGCCTGCAAGCCGCCGGTCAGCACGGCCGTCGCGAGGGCGACGGCCCACACCGGGTCGGCCGTGCCGTCGTAGACCCAGCGCGTGCCGAGCACGGAGTGCTCGGTCGTCCCGACGAGGTGGGCGTCCGCGCCGGCCAGGGGAGCGTCGCGGTAGGGGCGGGGCGCCTGCAGCTGCACGCCGTCGGGCGTCGCGACGATGATGGTCTCGATGCCGCCCTCGCCCGCCGGGTCGTCGAAGCGGAAGGCCGCCACGCTGCGCAGACCCTCGTCGTCGGCCCCGTCGGACCGGGGCGGCCCCTCGAACCACGGCTGGGTCGGCACCCAGGCGTCGAGCAGGTCGATCTTGGAGGGGCTCATGCCGGCCCGGTGCAGGTGTGCCATGCCGTCGATCGTAGGGCCGACCGCCGTCACCGCCACCCAGCCCCGCACCGCCCACCGCCGCCGCGCGCGCGGGCCCCGGAGCCAAGGCGACACCTGTCGCCCACCGCCCAGCCCCCGGGCGTAGCCTGCGGCTCATGAAGGCACTCCAGTACACCCAGGTCGGTCAGCACCCCGAAGTCGTCGAGATCGAGAAGCCGTCGCCCGGCCCCGGGCAGGTGTTGCTCAAGGTCACGGCGGCGGGCGTCTGCCACTCCGACGAGTACGTCATGAGCCTCAGTGAAGAGGACTACACGGCGCAGGGCTACCCGCTGCCGCTCACGCTCGGGCACGAGGGGGCGGGCGTCGTCGCCGAACTCGGCGAGGGTGTCGAGCACCTGCAGGTCGGTGACGCCGTCGCCGTCTACGGTCCGTGGGGCTGTGGCCGCTGCCACCAGTGCGCCCAGGGCAAGGAGAACTACTGTGTCAACGCGGCCGCCGAGGGCATCAAGCCCCCCGGGCTCGGCGCTCCCGGCTCGATGGCCGAGTACATGATCGTCGACGACCCCCGCCACCTCGTGCCGCTCGGCGACCTCGACCCGGTCGAGAACGTGTCGCTCACCGACGCCGGCCTCACGCCGTACCACGCGATCAAGACCTCGCTGCCGAAGCTCGGTGCCGGCACCTACGCCGTCGTCATCGGCACCGGAGGCCTCGGGCACGTCGGCATCCAGATCCTGCGGGCGCTCTCGGGTGCGCAGATCATCGCGCTCGACGTCACCGACGAGAAGCTCGAGCTGGCGAAGCACGTCGGCGCGCACCACACGGTGATCAGCGACGAGCACGCCGCCGACGCGATCCGCGAGATCACCGGAGGCCTCGGCGTCCAGGCCGTCTTCGACTTCGTCGGGGCGAAGCCGACCATGGCCACGGCCGTCGCGGTCGCCGCGGCGGACGCCGACGTGACCATCGTCGGCATCGGCGGCGGCACCGTCGAGCTCGGCTTCGGCACGGTCGGTTACGACGTCGCCGTGCGCATCCCCTACTGGGGCAGCCGCAGCGAGCTGATCGAGGTCCTCGACCTCGCCCGTGCCGGTCAGATCGAGGTCGCCACGCAGCGCTACTCGCTCGACGACGGCCCGAAGGCCTACGAGGCGCTCGCCGCCGGCACCGTCCGCGGCCGGGCCGTCATCGTCCCGTAGCCGAACCACCCCCAGGAGGCGCGGTGCCGGACTCCCGGCACCGCGCCTCCTGCGGTCTCCCGCCCTCGACGACGACGACGTCGCCGCCCCGTCGCGGCGGGGCTATCTCGTGTGGAGGTGTGAGGTGAGCGCGGCCTGCCAGGACGGGCCGTAGGTCTGTTCGCCGGCGGCGGTCATGATCGCGAACCGGCCTCGGGAGTAGTGCAGACGGCCGTGGGCGACGTGCTCGGACCCGATGGCCTCGTGGATGGACCAGGCGTTCTCGGCCAGGAACGTGAGGGACACGGGGAACCGTGCCTCGTCGAGCGAGACGACGAGCGGGCCGTCCGTCGGGGTCGTCGGGAGGCGCAACGACGGGCGCGAGGGACGGGTGGCGGTCGTGGACTGGAGCATGAGGGTCCTGTTCGTCTCTGGCCGGCGCAGGGGCCGGCATGGCAGAAGGGGGCCCGGCGTGCTCTCGCTCGCCGGGCCCGGTGGAACCCACTGACCCGAATCAGTCGCTTCCGGAGGTGTGCCGGGCGTCGAAGACAGGCCTTCGGCCGTGCCACCCCGTCCGCACGAACCCGATCGCCGTGCTGCACCTACATGCTGAGAACGCTGGTTCTCTGGACGTGTCCCAAGTTAGCGGAACGGTCGTTCTCTCGTCAACTATGCTGGCCGTGTGGATCCTGAGAACTCGCGCCCGGAGCGCCAGGCGGTCGTCGTGGCGGCCGACGAGCTGTTCTACGCCCGCGGCATCCAGGCCGTCGGGATGGACGCGGTGAAGGTCGCCGCGGGGGTGTCCCTGAAGCGGCTCTACGGGCTCTTCGCCTCGAAGGAGGACCTCGTGCTCGCGGTGCTGGCGCACCGGCACGGGATGTGGACCGAGGGCGTCGAGGGTGCCGTCGGTCGGGTCGAGGCGCCTCGGGACCGGTTGCTCGCGATGTACGACTACCTCACCGAGTGGTTCGACTCGGACTCGTTCCGCGGGTGCGGGTTCATCAACGCGTTCGGTGAGCTGGGAGTCGTCTCACCCGCGGTGGCCGACGCGGCGCGTGAGCACAAGGCGTCGTTCCAGGGCTACGTCGGCGAGCTCGTGCGCGACGCCGGGTACGAACCCGAGTTGGCGGCGCAGTTGGCGATCCTGGCCGAGGGTGCCCAGACGACGGCGGCGATCAGCGGCACGAGTGAAGCGGCCGTCCACGCTCGTCGGGCAGCGGAGGTCCTCATCGACGCCTCGCCGACGAGGCGGGTGTCAGCCCCGCGTTCTGGGGCGGTCCGATCCCCCTCCGAGGGCCCCATCCGGCCTAGCCTGTAGAAGTGAGCGTTGAACACGACCGGCCCGAGGATGCGCGAGACACGCGTCCCAGCGTCTGGGGAGACAGGGGTCTCCTCGGAAAGGTCCTGTCGGCCTCGTCGCGACGTCACGTTCCCCTGCTGAAGCAGTTCTTCGTGTTCTTCTTCGTGCTGCTGGCTGCCGG
>NZ_LHOZ01000014.1:0-26046 GCF_001297205.1 Frigoribacterium sp. RIT-PI-h
GCGCCGAAGCCGCCCACGGGCGAACCACACGCGGCCGCCGTGTCGCCCCCGACCGACGCCGCCCCGGCCACCCCGGGGTCGACGGGCACGGTCGGCTTGTGGCCCGTCGCGGCCCGCACGACGTCGTCGGCACCGCGCGGGGCCACGACGATGAACCCGTCGCCCTGGTGTGACAGCCGCTCGAACGCGGCCAGCTCGCCCGCCTCGGCCAACGGGTGGACCGCGACCGTCAGCTGCAGGTCGGCCTCGCCCGCCGCGGCCTGGGCCCCGGCGATGATCGGCGTGAAGAACGCGTTGTCGAGGGTCGGCACCACGAGGGCCACGACGCCCGTCCGCCCACGGGCCAACTGGCGAGCCGCACGGTTGGGCACGCAGCCGAGCTTCGCGGCGGCGGCGAGCACACGACCGGCCGTGTCGGGCGACACCAGCTCGGGGCGGCTCAGAACCCGCGAGGCGGTCGCCTTCGAGACACCCGCGAGCGTCGCCACGTCCGCCAGCGTCGCGAGCCGCCCTGCCCCAGTCATGCCCCCCACCCTAGAGCCTTGCTGAAACCGGTCCCGCACGACGTCCTGACGCTTGTAACAAGCTGTTTACACGGCAGGACCGGTGCGAGCGATCCACGGCCTTAGGGTCGATGTAACCGGTTTCACCCGACGTGGAGCCGACATCCCCCAGAGGCAGAACCCATCGGAGGACACCCGTGACGTCCCGCAAACCCGCGCTGCTGTTGCTGCTGCCGGGCCTCGCCTTCCTGCTGATCGGGTTCGCGGTGCCGTCGCTCGCGATGCTCTTCGCCCCGCCCGGCGTGACCGCCGGCGAGATCGTCGGCCGCCTCGGCCAGATGCTCACCGACCCCTTCGACCTGCGCATCATCGGACGCACCGTCGGGCTCGGCCTCCTCGTGACCGTGATCTGCGTGGCCCTCGGCTTCCCCGTCGCCTACCTGCTCGCCCGCCCGACCTCGCGCTGGTCGGGAGTCCTGCTCGCCCTGGCGATCTTCCCGCTGCTGCTCAGCAACGTCGTCCGCACCTTCGGGTGGCTCGTGGTGCTCGGCAAGAACGGCGCCATCGGCCAACTGCTCACGACGCTCGGCCTGGTCGACGAGGCCCCGCAACTGCTCTACACCGAGCTGGCGATCGTCCTGGGCCTGACCCAGTTGTTCCTGCCGCTCGCGATTATCTCGTGCTACTCGGCGGTGGCCCAGGTCGACCCGGGCCTCGACGCCGCCGCCCGCGGGCTCGGCGCGAGCCGAACCCGCACCTTCTGGAGCATCGTCGTCCCCCTCTCGCTGCCCGGCGTCGTCGTCGCCGCGACCCTCGTCTTCGCCGGCTCGGTCACCGCCTACACGACCCCGTACCTCCTCGGCGGCTCGGGCCAGCGCATGCTCGCCACGCAGCTCTTCTCGTACTCGAGCGTGACGATCGACTGGGCCGGGGCCTCGGCCACCGCCCTGATCATGACCGTGCTGGTCTTCGTCGTGTCGGGTCTGTCGTCCCTCGTCGCCCGGAAGGGAGCCACATCGTGACCACCCGCCGCCCCATCGCCGGCACGCTCGCCGTCGCCGGCTACGTCGTGATGATCGTCCCGATCCTGTTCGTCGTCGCCACCGCGTTCACGAGCGAACGCACCCTGCGCTTCCCGCCCCAGGGGTTCTCGCTGCGCTGGTTCGAGGCCGCGCTCGGCTACGACCCGTTCACCCAGGCCCTCGTCTCGAGCCTCCAGCTCGCCCTGATCGCCACGGTGCTCGCCCTGCTCGTCGGAATCCCCGCCACGCTGGCGATCCATCGAGGCAGATTGCCGGGCAAGGGGCTCGTCGAGGCGCTGTTCCTGTCGCCGCTGATCGTCCCCGAGCTCGTGGTGGGGCTCGCGCTCTACCAGCAGCTCGTCATCGGGTTCCGGCTCGACGCCTTCCCCGTGCTGTTGATCGGGCACACCGTCTTGATGCTGCCCTACGCGGTCCGGGTGACCGGCGCCTCCCTGGCCCTGGCCGACCCCGCCCTCGAGGAGGCCGCCCGCGGGCTCGGCGCCTCTCCTGTGCGGGCCTTCTTCACGGTGACGCTTCCCCTGCTGCGCCCCGGCATCTTCTCGGCGGCGCTGCTCAGCTTCGTCACCTCGTTCAACAACGTCCCCTTGTCGCTGCTGCTGCAGAGCCGCGACTTCCGCACCCTGCCCGTCACGATGCTCGACTACGTGCAGCAGAGCTACGACCCCATGGTCGCGGCGATGGCCACGCTCATCCTCGCGGGCACCGTCGTCATCGCCGTCATCGCCGAACGCACCGTCGGCTTCGCCAAGATCTTCGGAGGCATCAACAGATGAGCACCGCAGCAGAATTCGTAGCCGTCAGCCAGGTCTTCGGGGACTTCACCGCCGTCGACTCGATCGACCTGTCCGTCGCCGAGGGCAAGCTCACCACGCTGCTCGGCCCGAGCGGCTGCGGCAAGACGACGAGCCTGCGCATGCTCGCCGGCTACGCCGCCCCGACGGCGGGCACGATCCGCATCGCCGGCGTCGACAGCACGCGCACGCCGCCCGAGAAGCGCGACCTGGGCATGGTGTTCCAGTCGTACGCGCTCTTCCCGCACCTCAGCGTCGCCGACAACGTCGGCTACGGCCTGAAGCTGCGCGGCGTCGACACCGCCGAGCGCCGCCGTCGCGTGATGGAGACCCTCGACCTGGTCGGTCTGGCCCACCTCGCCGGCAGCAAGCCCAAGAAGCTCTCGGGCGGCCAGCAACAGCGCGTCGCCCTGGCCCGCGCCATCGCGATCCGCCCGAAGCTGCTGCTGCTCGACGAGCCGCTGTCGAACCTCGACGCGCGCCTGCGCGTGCAGATGCGCGCCGAGATCCGCCGCATCCAGGCCGAGACGGGCCTCACCGTCGTGCTCGTCACCCACGACCAGGACGAAGCGCTCGAGATGAGCGACGACATGGTGCTCATGCGCGCCGGCCGGATCATGCAGCAGGGTTCACCGCAGCACGTGTTCCCCAACCCGGCCAACCGCTTCGTCGCCGACTTCCTCGGCTACGAGAACTTCGTCACGGCGGCCGACGGCACGCTGCTCGCGATCCGTCCCGAGCACCTCGGGGTCACGCCCGAGACCCTCGCAGGACGCGCGGCGCACGACGGTCTGCACCTCGCCGGGGTCGTCAGCGACGTCGCGTACCGCGGGGTCGACCTGCTCGTCACCGTGCATGCCGTCGACGCCGCCGGTGCGGAGGGGCGTCTGCTGTCGGACGTCCGCAGCACGGGCTCCGAGACGGTCGCGATCGGCGACCGGGTGACCGTCACGGCGCCGGCCTGGCGGCTCGTGCCCCTCGCCGACTGATCCACCCGGTGCGCGGAGCCGCGCGCGCCTCCTCGTGACCCGCCCCCACCGGACCCGCCCTCCCGTGTTCCACACCGCCCGGTCTCGCCGAGACCGCCCCGAAAGGACACGATCATGACCCCCACCCTCCGCACCCGCCTGGCGATCGTCGCCGGCGTCGCCGCGACGACCCTCGTGCTCGCCGGCTGCTCGGCCGACGGCGGCGGCGAGTCCGACGCCGACACGATCACCGTGAGCACGTTCCCGTTCGGCGTCGAGGAGTTCCAGGAAGCCGTCATCGACCCGTTCACCGAGAAGACCGGCATCGAGGTCGTCGTCGACACCGGCTCGAACTCGGACCGCCTGTCGCAGCTGCAGGTCGCGGGCGGGCAGCCCGACGTCGACGTCATGCTGATCTCGGACTACTACGCGGCCCTCGGCCAGGAGGACGACCTCTTCCAGCAGGTGGACGCCTCGGCCGTGCCGTCGCTCGACGAGATCGCCGACTTCGCGAAAGAGGACTCCTACCTCGGCCCGGCCTACAGCTACCAGCTCAACGGGACGATGTACTCCACCGACGAGCTGACCGCCGACGAGGCCGCGCAGTGGAGCCTCTACGGCGAGGAGGGTGTCTCGGGCAAGGTCGCCCTGCCGGACATCTCGGTGACGGCCGGCCAGCTGATGGTCTCGGGCGTCGCCGACGAGTACGGCGACGGCCCCTACGACATCGACGCGGCCCTCGACCAGCTCGGCGAGTGGGCCCCGGGCGTGCTGCAGTTCTACAGCTCGTCCACCGAGGTCACCAACCTGCTGACGCAGGGCGAGATCGTCGCCGCGGACTCGCTGAGCGGATTCGCGACCGACCTCGTCGAGTCGGGCGAACCGATCGCCTGGACGGCGCCGGCCACCGGCCGCTACATGGCCACCAACCGGGCGATGATCCCGACCGGCGCCGAGAACGTCGACGGTGCGAACCAGTTCGTCGACTACCTGCTCTCGGTCGAGGCGCAGACCTCGTCCGCCGAGATCGTCGGCGACCTGCCGGTCAACCCGGGCGCCACGGTGCCCGACACGATCGAGGCCGTCGTGGGCGACATCGCCGCCGACCCGGTCGCCGCGGGCTACTCGACCCTCGACCCGACCGAACTCGTCCCCACCCGCTCGGACTGGGTCGACCGCTTCGCCCGTGAGGTGACCTCGCGCTGATGAGCACCACCCTGCCCCCGGCCTACCTGGACCGCATGCCCAAGGTCGACCTGCACTGCCACCTGATCGGCACCGTCCGGGCGAGCACCTTCGCCGAGCTCGCCCGCCGAGAGGGGCTCGAGCTACCCGACGAGCCCGAGCGCATCTTCGCCGACATCAACTCGCTGCCGCCCGACCCGGCGCTCTACCGCGACACGCGCATCCCCGTGCCGCAGGGGCGCAGCGACGACGAGCCCGAGGTGTCGTACTCGTTGTTCCAGGCGTCGAACTGGGTCGTCGAGGTGCTGCGCGACGCGGACGACCTCACGCGGATCGTCTACGAGGCCTTCGAGGAGGCGCACCGCGCCAGCGGGACCCGTCACCTCGAGCTGTTCTTCGACGCCGTGCCGCCGCACCTCGAGTCGCTCGGCTACGCCGGGTCCGTGGAGGCGTACGCCGAGGGCATCAGGATGGCCGAGCGCGACTTCGGCATGACCGGACGCATGATCCAGGGCATCGACCGCAGCAAGTCGGGCGAGCACGCCCTCGAGCTCGTCCGTCAGGTGGTGGACCACCCGCACGAGTACGTGGCCGGCATCGGCCTCGACAACCTCGAGACGAGTGGGCCGCCCGAGCGCTTCGTCGAGGCGTACCGGCTGGCGGGCGAGGCCGGGCTGGGCCGGACGGCGCACTCGTCCGAGCACTCCCCCACGGCGGTCAACACGATCACCTGCCTCGACCAGCTGGGCTGCGACCGCATCGACCACGGGTACTACGTGCTCGAGGACGACGAGGTCGTCGCGCGCGTGCGCGACGAGCAGGTGGCGTTCACCGTCGTGTCGACGACCTCGCGACGGTCGTGGCGTCCCTGGCGCCGCGCCTCCATCGAGGCCATGCTCGACGCGGGCCTGAACGTCGTGCCGGCGTCCGACGACCCGGGCATGTTCCCGACGAGCCTCGCCGCCGAGTACCGCATCGTGCACGAGCAGATCGGGGCGACCACCGACCAGGTGCGCTCGATGGCCTACGCCGGCGTCGACGCCAGCTGGCTGCCCGGTGCCGAGAAGGAGGCCCTGCGGGCGCGGTTCGACCGCGAACTGGCCGCCCTCGACCACGAGTTCGCGGTGGCCGGGGTCTGACCCGGTCCGGGGCCTGGCCGGCACGGGCCTGGCCGGCACGGGCAGAGCCGTGCCAGGGCGAGCCGGCGCGGGGCCGAACCGTCCGGCCCGGCCCCTGCGACCCGGCCTACGAGACGACCGTGAGGCGTTGCGTGGGCCGGGTCATGGCCACGTAGAGGCTGGCGTTGCCGCGTCGGCTGGCCTGCCGCACCCGCTCGGGGTCGACCACGACGACCGAGTCGAACTCGAGCCCCTTCGACGTCGTCGGGCTCAGCACCGAGATCGGCTTGGTCAACGACGCCGTGCCGGCCGCCACCAGACCGTCGAACTCGGCCGACAGCACCTCGACCAGCGCCCGGACGGCCTGCTCGGGCGCGATCACCGCGAGCGTGCCCTCGGAGTCGATCGCCCGGTCGGCCCGGACGGCCTCGACGGTGGCGCGCACGAAATCGTCCTTCGAGGAGGCGCCGGTCACCTCGCGCACCGGCCACTCGCTCGAGCGCACCGATCGGCTCGGGGTGATGCGCAGCCCGGTCGCCGTCGCGACGTCCTCGGCGTAGGTCACGATCTGCGCCGGCGTCCGGTAGTTGACGGTCAGCTCTTCGAGCCGCCAGGGCGCCGACGTGCCCTGGGCACCGCCCCCTCGACGGCGTCCGAGCAGGGCCTGGAGCGCACGGTCCCACGAGGTCGCCGACGCCGGGCTCGACGCCTGGGCGATGTCGCCGACGACGGCGAACGACCGCAGCGGGCAGCGCCGCGAGAGCAACCGCCACTGCATGGGCGACAGTTCTTGCGCCTCGTCGACCACCACGTGGCCGAACGCCCAGGTACGGTCCCCCGCGGCCCGCTCGGCGGTGGTCATCGACGCCGCGCGCTCGGCGAAGCCCCCGGCGATCTGCTCGGCGCTGACCATCCCCTCGACGCCCATGTTCTCGATGGCGCGCTCGGCGTTCTCGATGTCGCGTTTGCGCTGGGCCTTGCGGGCCAGGCGCTCGGGGTCGACGCCGGTCTGGAACTCGCCGAGCAGCTCGGCGGCCTCGTCGAGCAGCGGCACGTCGGAGACCGTGAAGCCCGCCCCGCGGTCGCGCCGCAGCAGGGCGCGCTGCTCGGGCGTCCAGCGCGGGGTGATCGAGGCGAGCCAGTTCGGCCGGGCGTACAGGTCCTCGACGAGCTTCTCGGCGCTGAGCGGGAGCCAGGCCGTGTTGAGCAGCACGCGCACGTCGTACGACTGCCGGATGTCTTCTCGGAGGACGGCCTCGTCGGACTCGTCGACCGTCGTGCCGTGCTCGCGCATCTGTTCGACCAGCTGACGCGTCAGGGCCGAGAGGGCCGCCTTGTTGAAGGTGACCCGGGCCACGTTGTGGGGCTTGCCGCGTTCTTGGGCCTTGCGCATGGCCTCGCCGACGAGCTCGGGGCGCACCACGAGGCGTTCGCCGTTGATGTCGATGGTCGTCGGCTCGGCAGGGCGGATCTGCCGCGACCGGACGGCGCGGCGCATCAGCTCGGCCATCTCGGCGGACCCCTTGAGGGCGGCGACGTCGGGCGCGTCGTCGGTCTGGGCCTCGACCCCCGGGTACAGGCCGCCGAGGCTCGACAGGACGACGCCGCTCTCGCCGAGCGACGGCAGCACCTGCTCGATGTATCGCAGGAACGAGCGCGACGGCCCGACGACGAGCACGCCCGAGCCCTTGAGCCGGTCGCGGTGCGAGTAGAGCAGGTACGCGGCCCGGTGCAGCGCGACGGCCGTCTTGCCCGTGCCGGGACCGCCCTGGACGACGAGCACGCCGTCGAGCTGCGAGCGGATGATCCGGTCTTGCTCGCCCTGGATCGTGGCGACGATGTCGGTCATGCGGCCGGTGCGCTGAGCGGTCAGCGCGGCCATGAGCGCCCCCTCACCCTGCAGCTGCACGTCGTCGCGGTCGAGCAGGTCGGGGTCGAACACCTCGTCCTCGAGACGGGTGACGGTGCGCCCTTCTAGGGTCAGGTGGCGACGGGCGCGGGCCCCCATGGGCGTCGCGGCGGTCGCCTGGTAGAAAGCGCTGGCCCCGGGCACGCGCCAGTCGAGCAGGATCGGGTGGTGGGCCTCGTCGCGCAGGCCGATGCGGCCGATGTAGCGGTAGCGCCCACCCTCGCCGGGCTCGGCCGGACGGTCGACGTCGCCGGTCTGACCGAGCAGGTCGGGCGTCTCGAGTTCGAGGCGACCGAACGCGAGCCGCTCGTCGACCGAGCCCAGCTGGACGATGGTGTCTTCGTACAGCCGCGCGTAGGCGTCGCGCTCGCTGCGGCTCTGGTGGTTGCCGCCGACGGTCTCGCGGCGGGTCCGCTCGAGGCGGACGCGGGCATCGGCCTTCAGCTCGTCGAGGCGTTCGTAGAGGGTGCCCACATAGGCGCGTTCGCGGTCGATCTCGGATGACAACAGGTGTTCGTACCCTTCGGGAAAAGTCGGCACGCCAGTCTAGCTTCCGGCCACCGACGGCGAGGCCCGGAATCGGTCCGAGGACGCAGGAGGCGCGCCCGTCCTCGAGGGGACGAGCGCGCCTCCTGGGGTGGTCGCGTCGGAGCCGCGTCTAGAACTCCTCGTGGGTCAGCGGGTCGCCGTCCCACAGCCGACCACGCTCGAGGCCGCTGAGCGACTCGACCTCGTCGGGCGTGAGCTCGAAGTCGAAGACGTCGAGGTTCTCGCGCTGACGACCGGCGTCGGCCGACTTCGGCACGGGGACCGCGCCGAGCTGCACGTGCCAGCGGAGGACGACCTGCGTGGGCGTCTTGCCGTGGGCCTGCGCGATCTCGGTGACGCGTGCCTCGTGCAGCAGTTCGCTCTGCTTCGCGAGCGGGCTCCAGCTCTCGGTGACGATGCCCATGCTCTCGTGCACGGCGCGCAGCTCGGCCTGCGGGAAGTACGGGTGCAGCTCGATCTGGTTGACCGCGGGCACCACGCCCGTCTCGTCGGCGACGCGCTGCAGGTGCTCGGCCGTGAAGTTCGAGACGCCGATCGAGCCGACGAGCCCGTCCTCTTGCAGCCGGACGAAGGCCTTGAACGTCTCGACGTACTTGTCGACGCGCGGCAGCGGCCAGTGGATCAGGTACAGGTCGACGAAGTCGAGGCCGAGGTTCGCCCGGCTCTCGTCGAAGCTCGCCAAGGTCTCGTCGTACCCGTGGTGCCGACCGGGCAGCTTCGTCGTGACGACCAGGTCGTCTCGGTGCACGTCGCTCTGACGGATCGCCGCCCCGACGGCCGCCTCGTTGCCGTAGTTCAGCGCCGTGTCGAGCAGACGGTAGCCCGACGAGATCGCCGTGACGACCTGCGCCGTGCCCTCGTCGCCGTTCAGTCCGTAGGTGCCGAGGCCGAGCTGGGGCAGCGTGCGCCCGTCGTTGAGGCCGACCGAAGGGGCGACCGTCATCAGCTGACGCCGAGCAGGTCGATGACGAAGATGAGCGTCTTGCCCGAGAGCGGGTGTCCGCCGCCGGCGGGACCGTAGGCCAGGTGGGGCGGCACGACGAGCTCGCGACGTCCGCCGACCTTCATGCCGGGGATGCCCTCCTGCCAGCCGCGGACCAGGGCCTGCAGCGGGAAGTTGATGGCCTCGCCGCGGCTCCACGACGAGTCGAACTCTTCGCCGGAGTCGTGCTCGACGCCGAGGTAGTGGACGTTGACGGTCGAGCCGGACTGCGCCTCGGCACCGTCACCGACGGTGACGTCGGTGATCTTCAGCTCGGTGGGGGCGGGGCCGGTGGGGGCGTCGATCTCGGGCTTGGTCTGGGGGTCGTGAGTCATGCCGACCATCCAACCACCCCGCCGAGGGGAGGGTCGGCCGCTCGCGTCCTCCCTGCGAGGCTCGAGAAGCCGACCCACGTTCGCACCGAGAACACGTCATCGATGCGAACACATGGACGCTACTCCCGTGGTGTCGCGCCGCCAAATCGGCCGGGAGCACCCGGACCGGGGCGCGCGGGTCGCGCCACCCGGGGCTGCGGGTCGCGCCACCCCGGCCCGCGGGAATCTGCACGATCGGCAAGAATGGCAGCTTGTCCGCCAACCCGCCTCCGTCACCGCCGTCGCCCCGCCCTGCGCCGCCCGCCCGTCGCCCGCTGTTCGTCGACGTCACCCCGCTCCGCACCAGCCCCGCCTTCGCCCGGCTGTTCGCGGGCAGCGCGATCAGCGGCATCGGGACGCAGCTCACGCTCGTCGCCGTCGGCCTCGAGATCTTCGAGATCACCCGCTCGACCTTCGCCGTCGCCCTGGTCGGAGTCGTCTCGCTCGTGCCGATGATCCTGGCCGGCCTCTACGGCGGCATGCTCGCCGACGCCTTCGACCGGCGGAAGGTCGCGCTGGTCGCCGCCGTCTTCGCCTGGCTCTCGACCGCAGCCATCGCGCTCCACGCCTACCTCGGGCTGCACGAGGTGTGGCTGCTCTACCTGTTGACCACGGTCAACGCCGTGGCGGGGACGCGGATCGCCCCCTCTCGCGCCTCGCTCGCGCCGCGCCTCCCGCCCCGCGACCGCCGCCGGCCGCCTCGGCGCCGAGCGGCCTCAGCATGGGCCTGATGCTGACCGTCGGGCCCGCCCTCGCCGGCGTGCTGGTCGCGAGCGTGGGGTTCCCGCTGACCTACACGGTCGACGTCGTGCTGTTCTCGACGGCGTTCCTCGGGATCGTCACGCTGCCCCCGATCCGACCCGAGGGCGAGACCCAGCGTCCGGGACTCGAGTCGTTGCGCTTCGGCCTGGCGTTCCTGAAGCGGTCGCCGAACATCCGCACCACCTTCGTCATGGACATCGTGGCGATGACGTTCGGCATGCCCCGCGTGCTCTACCCGGTGGTCGGCACGCTCGTCATCGGAGGAGGCGCGGTGACGGTCGGCGTCCTCTCCGCCTCCTTCGCGGTGGGGGCGCTGCTGAGCAGCGTCTTCTCCGGACGCCTCGGCCACGTGCGCCGTCAGGGCGTGGCCGTGCGGTGGGCGATCACCGCCTACGGGCTCTGCATCGCCGCGTTCGGCGTCGTGCTGCTCGTCACGCCGGCCCACGGCGGTGCCGTCACGGCGGGACTCGACCAGGCGAACCTCGTCGCCCTCGGCGGGGCGGCCGTCGCCCTGGCCGGAGCGGGAGCCAGCGACAACGTCAGCTCGATCTTCCGGTCGACCATCCTGCAGTCGGCCGCGCCCGACGCGATGCGCGGTCGCCTGCAGGGCATCTTCATCGTGGTGGTCACGGGCGGGCCCCGGGTCGGCGACCTGTTCGTCGGACTCGTCGCAGGCATCGCCGTCTTCTGGCCGCCCCTGCTCGGCGGCCTGCTCGTCGTCGCGCTCGTCGCGCTCGTGGCCCGGCTGACCCCCGCGTTCGGACGCTACGCCGCCGAGGCGCCGACTCCCTGACCCGAGCCGGCGATGGCAGTCGTCGCGGCGACTGCACCCAAGGTGGGAGGCTTCGCGGCGGTGCGCGTCACCAGCCGGGGCCGGACTGCGGCGACCCGGGATGCTGCGGCACCTGCGGCGGCCAGCCCGGGTGCTGCGGGTACCCGACGAAGGCCGTCGGCGGAGCCTGCAGGGCGACACGGCTCGCGGTGAGGGCGGCGAGCAGTTCGGCCTCGTCTCGCTGGACCGCCTCGTCGAGCGCGCGCCGCCCCTTGACCAACCGTTGACGGGTGAAGGCCAGGCGCGTCGCGTTCGAGATGAACACCTTCATGGCGGGTCGGATGCCTCGGGCCGCGGCCCACGACCTCGCGCGGCGGCGGCCGGCGCTCGACGAGAGCATGCCGACCTCGTCGGCGCTGAACCAACCGACGGCGGCGTACTCGGCGAGACGGTCGTGGGTGACCCGCCGCTCGTTGCGGCGCAGGAACACCACGAGCAGCACCATGGCCACGAAGATCGGCACCTGCACGAGCAGGTAGTAGACGAAGAAGCCGTCGCCGACCACGAACAGGGCGCCGTTCCAGAGCGCGTGCAGTCCCGCCGCGGGGACGAGGCCGACGAAGAACCAGCCGATCGCACCGTAGGGGCCGGTCCGGCGTGCCGCGAGACCGAGGGCGAAGCCCGTGCAGGCCGTGTACATGACGTGGGCGAACGGCGACATCAGGGCGCGCACGAAGAAGACGTAGGCGAGGCCCTGGCTGCCCGTGGCCAGGTCTTCCCCGACCTGCAGGGCGAAGTACTGGATGTTCTCGACGAAGGCGAAGCCCGCCGCCACCGTGGCCGCGTAGACGATGCCGTCCACCGGGCCGTCGAAGTGCCGTCGGAAGATCCACAGGACGAGCAGCACCCCGAGTCCCTTCGCCCCCTCTTCGACGAGCGGCGCCTGGACGACCGCCCCGAGGACGTCCCCCAGCTCGCCGGACCTGACGCCGAGCACGGCCCGAGCCGTCTCGAGGGCGTAGTCGACGATCAGCGCGGTTCCCACCGCGACCGCCGCGCCCCAGAGGAACGCGAACAGCAGGGCCACCCGCGGCTCGGGTTCCCAGCGGTCGACCAACCAGATGCCGAGCAGCACGATCGTCAACGGGACGAAGGCGAGCAGGCTGCCGGCCAACAGCACCCCGGGCTGCACGAAGACCAGGAAGTACAGGCCGACGGCCAGGGCGAAGGTGCCGATCACGGTGAACCCGACGGCGAGCGCCACGGCACTCGCGACCCGGCGGCGCGGGGTCGGTTGCACGAAGACCGGCTGCACGGGGTACCAGACCGGCTCGGGGTTGACCGCCGGCCCGTGGCCCGGCCACCCGGCACCCGCTGTCGAGGGGACCGACGTGGGATCGGCGTAGGGCGTCAGGGGGCGTCCGTACGCGTCGTGTCCGACGCCGCGGGGATCGGACCAGGTCATCCCCCGACCCTACGGGCTGACGCCGGGGTCGGCGCGGGGTCCGGGACGGGCCGCGACGCCCCGGACGGCCCGGTAATCTCGCAGGATGGCCCCGACGCGTTCCCTGCCCGAGGACCCGTCGCTGTTCCGGTACGTGATCATGCGGGTCTGGCACGATTTCCTGCGCCATCGCACGATCGACGCCGCCGGGTCGCTCACCTTCTTCTCCATGCTCGCCCTGGTGCCCGGTGCGCTCGCGCTCGTCTCGGGGGTCGCCCTGTTCGTCGACGACGGCGACGCCGTGGACGAGATCCTCTCGGTGGCCCGGTACGTCCTGAGCCCCGACGCGATCGAGACCCTGCGCTGGCCGCTCGAGCAGATGCTCAGCCTGTCGAACCCCGGCGTCGCGTTCGGCATCGGCCTCTGGCTCACCCTGTGGTCGTTGTCGGCCTACACGACGGCGTTCGGTCGGGCGATGAACACCGCCTACGAGGTTGAGGAGGGGCGCCGCATCTGGAAGTTCCGCGGACACATGATGATCGTCACGCTCGTGCTGATGGTGTCGTTCGCCGTCATCGCCGTCATCCTCCTCGTGACGCCGACGCTCAGCGACGCGGTCGCCGCCCGCTTCGGCATCGGTCGACCGTGGACCGACCTCTACAACGTCGTCAAGTGGCCGGTGCTCGTGGTCCTGGCCGTCCTCTCGGTCGCGATGCTCTACTTCTTCACGCCCAACGTGCGACCACCGCGCCTGCGCTGGGTCTCGTACGGAGCCATGGTCGCCCTCGGCGGGTGGGCGATCGCGACGGTGGGCTTCGCGGTCTACGTCGCGACGGTGTCGAACTACGACCGCTTCTACGGCTGGGTGGGCGGTGTCGTGGTCGTGTTGCTCTACGCGTACATCAGCAACTTCGTGCTCGTGATCGGCGGCGAGCTCGACAGCGAGATCCTGCGCATGCGTCAGTTGCGTCGAGGGGTGCAGGCCGAGGAGGTCATCCCCCTGCCGCTCCGTGACACCGCGCGCAACCACATCCTGGCGCGGAACCTCGCCTGGGACGTCCGGGTGGGCCGGTCGATCCGCGAGCGGGCCCTGCGCGAGAACGGCGGCGTGCTCGAGCCTGACGAACTGCGGCGCGTCCACCTCCGGGGCGATCGCGACCGGCCCGCCGACGAGCGGCCTCAGGCCGCACAGCGAGCCGACCAGGTCGACCCGAGCACCCACGCCCCGTCGACGCCTTAGAGGCGCGGACCCTCAGGAGGTGCGGTGCCGGTCGACCGACCCCGCGCCTCCTGCCCGTGGTCGCGTCAGCCGGCGGTCTCGGCGCCGGGGTCGCGGGCGCCGGTCGTGTGGGCCGCGGGGGCCCCCGCCGCGGCGGGGTCCTCGACGTCGATGACGGTGATCGCGCTGGGGATCGGCGCGAGCCCCGAGAGGCGGGCGGGCGAGAGCACCTTGCGCACCTGCTCGTCCGTCATGAGGCCGGCCGCGACGACGAGCGGCGCGATCGCCGCGTTCGTCGTCAGCGCGGTGTGCGCGATCGCCGCAGCCGCCGTGTAGCCGATGTAGGGCGTGAGCGCCGTGACGCTGCCGACGTTCGTCTCGACCTGCTGGGTCAGGCGGGCGCGGTTCGCCTCGATGCCGTCGACGCAGTTGATCCGCAGCGTCTGGCAGGCGTAGGTCATCCACTGCAGGCTCTGCATGACGGAGTGGGTGATGACGGGCTCGAACGCGTTGAGCTGCAGCTGCCCGGCCTCGGCGGCCATCGTGACCGTCACGTCGGCCCCCGCCACCGAGAACGCGACCTGGTTGACCACCTCGGGGATCACCGGGTTCACCTTCCCCGGCATGATCGACGACCCGGCCTGGCGCGGCGGCAGCGTGATCTCGCTGATGCCGGCCTGCGGGCCCGACGACAGCAGTCGCAGGTCGTTGCAGATCTTGGACAGCTTGATCGCACTGCGCTTCAGGGCGCCGCTGAGCGTCATGAAGACACCCGTGTCGCTCGTCGCCTCGATGAGGTCGGGGGCCGTGACGAGGTCCATGCCCGAGAGCGTGCTGAGGTGGCGGCGGACGGCGTCGGCGTAGAGCGGGTCGGCCGTGATGCCCGTGCCGATGGCCGTGGCACCGAGGTTGATCTCGCCGAGCAGCGGCACCACGTCGCGCAGTCGCTGGACGTCTTCGGCCAGGGTGTGCGCGAAGCCCGTGAACTCCTGCCCGAGGGTCATGGGCACGGCGTCCTGCAGCTGGGTGCGGCCGACCTTGAGCACGTCGTGGAACTCGGCACCCTTGGCGGCGAACGAGTCGGCGAGCAGGTCGAGCTCGACGAGGAGGCGACGCAGGGTGAGCACCATCGCGATCTTGATCGACGTCGGGTAGGTGTCGTTGGTGCTCTGGCTGCGGTTGACGTCGTCGATCGGGTGCAGGTGGCGGTACTCGCCCTTCGCGTGGCCGAGCAGCTCGAGGGCGCGGTTGGCGATGACCTCGTTGCTGTTCATGTTCGTCGACGTGCCGGCGCCGCCCTGGATGACCCCGACGGCGAACTGGTCGTGCAGTGCGCCCCCGCGGATCTCTTCGCAGGCGCGTTCGATGGCCTCGGCCTTGACCGGGTCGAGCACGCCGATCTCGACGTTGGCGCGGGCCGCCGCCTGCTTCACGAGCGCGAGGGCCGTGACGAGGTCGGGGTAGACCGAGATCGGCCGCTGCGAGATCGGGAAGTTCTCGAGCGCCCGGGCGGTGTGGATGCCCCAGTAGACGTCGGCGGGGACCTCTCGGCTGCCCAGCGAATCGGTCTCGGTGCGGGTCGGCGCTGGTGTCTCGGTCGTCACGTGTGGTGAGCCTCCGTCGTCAGTCGGGGCCCGGTCGTCGTCGACCGGACGCTTCCGTCGACCCTACCGGCGCGACGACGGCCGGGCCCCGCCGGGGCGGCGCGGCTCGGCCGCCCGGGCCGAACCCGCCCCTGGGGACGAGGCGACCCGAGGGGTGCCGGGTCAGCGGGGGAAACCCGGGACGATCAGGTAGATGCCGTACAGCACGCCGAGGGCGCAGACCACGAAGCAGGCGTAGCCGGCGGCGGTACGGACGGGCGTCCGGCCCTCGACGGTCAGGAGGCGCAGGCCGAACGAGTAGAGCGAGACGAGGGCGGCGGCGGAGAAGAGCGCGACGAGCGCCACCACGACGAAGGCGGACCAGTCGATCATCAGCGCACCTCGTCGTCGGTCGGCACCGTGCTGCGCGGGGCGGCCACGGGCTCGGGTGGGTCGTCCATGCGGACGAAGGGGGCCTCGACGCCGGACGCCGGGGTGTCGACGCGGCCCTTGCGGACGGCCCGCCGGGCCCGGCGACGCGAGAGCACCGAGGTGGCCGCGACGTCGACCTCGATGGCCGAACCCTGGTCGTGCGGCCGACGTCGGGAGAGGACGAAGATGCCGGCGATGACCACCGCGCCGACGACGGCGTCGATCACGAGTCCCGTGACGCCGAGGGTGGCGATGAGGGCCGCGACGGCGCCGACGGCCGCCGAGGCGGGGAGCGTGATGAACCAGGCGACGACGATCTTGCCGGCCGTGCCCCACTGGATCTTGGAGCCGCGGCGTCCCAGGCCGGCGCCGATGATCGACCCGCTCGCGACCTGCGTCGTCGACAGCGCGAAGCCCAGGTGGCTCGAGGCCAGGACGGTCGCAGTCGTCGACGCCTCGGCCGAGAAGCCCTGCGTGGGCTTGACCTCGGTGAGGCCGCCGCCCATGGTCTGGATGATGCGCCAGCCGCCCGTGTACGTGCCCAGCGCGATGGCGAAGGCACAGACCACGACGACCCAGAAGGGCGGGCCGGAGTCGGGCGTCAGCAGCCCGCCCGCGATGAGCGTGAGCGTGATGACGCCCATGGTCTTCTGCGCGTCGTTCGTGCCGTGGGCGAGGGCGACCAGGGACGACGTGAAGATCTGGCCGTAGCGGAAGCCGCCCCGCTCGCTCTTGTCGTCACGACGTCGGGTGATCGTGTAGGCGAGACGCGTGGCGGTGTACCCCACGACGCCGGCGATCAACGGGGCGAGCAAGGCGGGCAGCACGACCTTCGACAGCACGACGCCGAAGTCCACCGACCCCATGCCGGCACCGACGATCGCCGCGCCGATCAACCCACCGAACAGGGCGTGCGACGAGCTCGACGGCAATCCGCGCAACCACGTGAACATGTTCCAGACGACGGCGCCGATGAGGCCGGCGAAGATCATCTCGGGGGTGATCTGCACCCCGCCGTCGCCTTCGCGGATGATGCCGCCCGAGACGGTCTTGGCGACCTCGGTGCTGAGGAAGGCCCCGACCAGGTTGAGGATCGCGGCCACCGTGACGGCGACCTTGGGCTTCATCGCTCCGGTCGCGATCGGGGTCGCCATGGCGTTGGCCGTGTCGTGGAACCCGTTCGTGAAGTCGAAGAAGAGTGCCAGCGCGATGACCAGGACGACGATGAGTGTGATGTCCACCGGCCTGAGTGTCACAGCTGGGTGGACGCCGGTCAACTCGACGGTGACCTACGGGGTACATCTCGGTGGACGGGGGGTGACGCAAGCCGTCGCACGGCCGTGGGCACGACTCACACGTGCGGCACGAAGTCCTGCCAGGCCCGACGCCGCTCGCCCCTCGGATCGTGCTCGACGCGGTCGCGGGCGTCGATGACGAGGGTGCGCCTCCGGTGCGGGTCGTAGGTCGGCCAGTCGGCGACCGCCCCCGTGCGGACGAACTCGAGCCAGCGCGAGCGCGTCCTCGCGGCCGTGCGCAGGAAGGCCCGACGGCCGCCCAGCAGGCTCATCGCCCACCCGAACGCGGAGTCCATGCGGTCGTAGATCGCCCAGAGCTCGAGACCGTGGAACGCGTCGACCCCGGCCGCGCGCAGGATGCGGGTCGTCGCGTCGAACCGGTAGAACCGGACCGGCTGGTGCAGCGCGTGCCGCTCGGCGACCTTGACGCTCGGGAACCAGAACGCGTAGTCGCCGCCGAAGTCGAGGGCGGCCGGGCGGGCGGGAAGCCCCGGGTAGTGCTTCTTGATCGCCTTCCGCGCCTTCTTCTCGGTCGCGGCGAAGATGGCCCGGATGCGCGGCTTGGTCGTGGCGAGGATGTCCCGACGCCCGGTGAACACCGACCCCTCGCGGTCGTTGGTGCCGATGATCAGGGGCACCGGGTGGGCGCGTCCCGCCTTGAAGGCGTCGAGCGGGCGTTCGGGCAGGAAGTCGCCGTCGATGACCGGGCTGAAGCAGATCGTGCCGGGGTCCTCGTCGGGGATGCGCAGCTGCAGTCGGCTGGCCGCCCGGACGATCGCGGTCGTGGGCGCCTCGGCGAGCATCGTCGCCGCGTCGTCGACGCTCGTGGCCTCGAGGTCGTCGTCGTCCAGGTCGTGCGCCAGCAGCTCGAGGAACTCCCCCGCCCAGCGCTGCGTCACGTCCGGCGGGTAGATCGCGTTCGGCGGCGCGCTCTGCGCGACGACCCCGCGGAAGAGGCCGCGAGCGCGCGGCACCGTCATGAGGGTCGTCACGGCGTTGCCACCCGAGCTCTCGCCCGACACGGTCACGCGGTCGGGGTCGCCGCCGAACGCGGCGACGTTGTCGCGGACCCATTCGAGGGCGGCGACCTGGTCGCGCAGCCCGAGGTTGGAGTCGAACGGGCGCTCCGGGGTCGCCCAGTGGCTGAAGTCGAGGTAGCCGAAGGCGCCCAGCCGGTAGTTGAGGCTGACGTAGACGATGCCGCCCTCGCGGACGAGCGTCTCGCCCTGTCTCGGGAACTCGCGCGACGACCCGACGCTGTACGCGCCTCCGTGGACGAACACGAGCACGGGCAACGCGTCACCCGGCGCGGTTCCGTCCGGCGTGATCACGTTGACCGTCAGGCAGTCCTCGCTGAGCGGCGTGGTGGCGTCGACCCCGACGAACTGGACGCGGTCCTGGGGGGCGGCGGGGCCGAACCGGCCGGCATCGCGGACGCCCGTCCAGGCCGCGGGCGGCTCGGGGGCCCGGAACCGGAGGCGCCCCACGGGTGGTGCTGCGAAGGGGATGCCGCGCCAGGCGAGCACGCCGCGCTCCCGCACGCCGCGGACCTCGCCCGAGCGGGGGGGGCGGACGAGGTCGGGGGCCGGGACGGTCGCCCGGGGCTGTGCGGTCACGCAGCGATGTTACGGGCCGTCGGACGGCCGACCGGGGCCGTTCACCCGACGTTCTCCTAGGGGGTGCCTGAGAGGATGGAGCGGACTTTGCAGTCGGTGCACATCGCATGCCTGCCCTCGACGACTGGACGGAGCCCGGCTCACATGGAACTCGGCGAGCTGCTGATCATCTTGACCGGGTCGCTCGTCGTGACCGCCTTCGCCCGCTGGCGCGGTCTGCCCGCGCCGCTCCTCACCGTGGGCATCGCCCTGCTCGTGTCGCTGATCCCCGGCGTGCCCGACATCGAGATCGACTCCGAGGTCATCCTGACCGTGGTCCTGCCGCCGCTGCTCTACTCGGCCGCGCTCGACGTCAGCCTGCTGAACTTCCGCGAGAGCCGGGTGCAGATCGCGCGACTGGGCGTGGGCGCCGTGATCGTGACGGCGTTCGCCGTCGGGGGCGTCGCCTACGTGATGATCCCCGACATGACCCTGCCCGCCGCACTCCTCGTCGGGGCCGTGGTCGCGCCTCCCGACGCCGTGTCGGCGGCCGCCATCGGTCGCAAGCTGGGGCTGCCCCGCAAGGTGATGACCGTGCTGTCGGGCGAGAGCCTGATCAACGACGCCGCGTCGCTCACCCTGGTGAAGGTGTTCCTGGCGATCGTGGGCGGTGCGAGCCTCACGCTGTGGGACGACCTCGGCATCTTCGGCCTCGCCATCGGCGTGGGCGTGGCGGTGGGCCTCGCGCTCGGCTTCGTCGCCCACCGGGTGCGGATGCGCATCGACGACCCCGTGGTCGAGAACGTCATCGGCCTGCTGTTGCCGTTCGTCGCCTACATCGCCGCCGAAGAGCTGAGCGGCTCGGGCGTGCTCGCGGTCGTGGCCGCGGGGCTCTACGTGGGCTTCAACTCACCCCGCACGGGCTACGCGACCCGTCTGCAGGAGCGCCCGTTCTGGTCGGCCGCCGACGTCGTGCTCGAGGGCTTCGTCTTCGCGCTGATCGGCCTCCAGCTGCGGGCCGTGGTGATCGACGTCAGTGAGAGCGAGCGTGGCCTCGGACAGAGCGTCGGCGTCGCGCTCGCCGTCCTGGCCGTGGTCGTCCTCGTGCGACCGGTCTTCGTGTTCGGCACCTACTACGCAGCCCGCGCCGGCCGGTACCTCTTCCTCTCGACGGTGCTGCGGAAGCTCCGCCGGGTGCCCGCGCTCCGCCGGCTTCGACGAGCGCCGGCACTGCGGACGGTGCGATACCACCCGCAACCTCGCATGGACTGGCGACAGCTGAGCGTCATCTCGTGGACCGGCATGCGGGGCGTGGTCACCCTCGCCGCGGCCGTCTCGATCCCGGCGGTCACCGAGTCGACCATCCCCGTGCCGGCGCGCGACACGATGTTCCTCATCGCGTTCATCGTCACGGTCGGCACCCTGCTGCTGCAGGGGCTCACGCTGCCGGTCGTCATCCGGGCACTCGGCGTCCGCGACGACACGCAACGCGACCGCGACCTCGCCGCCGAGCTGGCGGTCTTCGCGACCAGCACCGACGAGACCATGGCCTACGTCGCCGAGCGTCGTGCCGAGTGGGAGAAGCGGTGGGGGCCCGAGCTCACGGAGCGCGCCGTGCAGCTCTCGACGACCCGACTGCTGCGGCAGAACGAGGCGCTGCAACGCACGGCCCTCGACGACGCCGACGAACGGGACGTCTCGGGGGCGACCGCCGCCCAGCGCGCCCGCCGTCGTGCGGCACCCCAGGCGCTCGGCTCGATCCGGCGTGAACTGCTCGCCAAACGACGCGAGGTGGTGTTGCGCGAGCGGGACGCCGGAGCGCTCGACGAGGAGGTCATGAGGCGGGTGCTGCTCGGGCTCGACGCAGAAGAGCTCGCCATGGACACCTCGGCCTTCACGAGCACGAGGTCGTGACGCCCGCGCGGCGTATCGTGAGCGGCACCGGCGGCGAGACGACGAGACGCCGGAGACCAGGGGGGCGCGGCACCGGGGCGACCACGACGAACCAGACGACCACGGACGCCGTGGGCGGCCCGCCGAAGCCCGAGCCCGGTCGTTACCGCCGCTGGTACTCGACCCTCCACCCGTCGTTGCAGCTGATCGGCCTGCAGCTCTGGTTGCCCCTCTTCTTCATCGTCGGCTTCTGCCTCTGTTACATCGCGGCCTTCCATGCGCCCCACCCGCACGACGTCCCCGTGGCCGTCGTCGGATCGTCGTCGGCCGCCGCCGAGCTGCAGGCGGGCCTCGACGAGGCCCGTCCCGGCGTGATCGACGTCCGCGCCTACGGCTCTGCCGACGAGGCCGAGCAGGCCGTGCTCGCCGGTCACGTCGCGGTTGCCTACGACCCGGCCGACACAACGATCTACACGGCGAGCGCCCACCAGTACCAGGTCGCCGCCCTCATCCCGGCGACGATCACCCCGGTGCTCGAGGCCCAGGGGGTCACGCCCACCGTCACCGACCTGGCCCCCCTGCCCGCGAACGACGAGTACGGCACCGTGTCGATGTACCTGATGCTCTCGTGGTGCATCGGCGGCTACATGGTCGCGATGTTCATCGGGCTGATGGGTGCCCCGCTGCGCCACCGCACCCGGATGACCGTGATCGGCGTCGGGGGCGGCGTGATCTCGCTCGTGACGAACGTCCTCGCGGGGCCGGTGATCGGGGCCGTCGACGGGCATTCCGTGCCGCTCTTCTTCATCGCCTGGGCCTGGATCATCGCGATCGGCCTCGCGGTCAACGGCATCAGCTACTTCGTCGGACGGTTCGTCGCCCTGCCCGCGATGATCGTGTTCGTCTTCCTGTCCATGCCGTCCTCGGGCGCCGCCTACCCCGCGTGGTTCATGCCCCAACCGTTCGCGTGGCTCAACGCCGTCGTGGTCGGCAGCGGCATCACCGAGATGCTGAAGCGCGTGCTCTACGGCGTGGGCCCCGGGTACGGCCGCGGCGTGACGATGATGCTCTGCTACGCCGCCCTCGGCGTCGTGCTGATGATCGTCGGCAAGCGCTGGTGGGAGAACCGCCGCATCGCCCGCATCGTGTCGGGGCGCACCACGATGTTCGCCGACGCCCAGAACGCGAACCGCGAGTTCCTGATCGCCGAGCGCGACGAGGTGCTCGCCCGCCACGGCCTCGTGGCGACGGACACGGGCACGATCAACACGATCCCCGAGGACGAGCGCGGCGATCTCGGCGATGCCGGCGAGCGGGGCGACATGTTCCTCGGCGCACCCGGGGGGCTCGAGAACGACGAACTCTCGACGCGACCCGTGCGGGTCGTGCCGAGCGACCGGGCCGGGTCGGCGCACCCCGGGCGTGACGACGGTGCGGCGCGCTGAGGCGGTACCCTCGAGGCTCGTGACCACGAACACCCTGCACCGTCTGCTCGTCGCCCTCGTCGTCCTGCTGCTCGTCGCGGCCGGGACGCTCTACGTGCTCTCGGTCACGCTGGCGCCACAGGGTGGTCCCGACGTCGCGGCGCGCTTCGTCGGCTACGCCTGGATCGCGGTCGTCGGGGCCGTGCTCACGGGTGTCGTCGACTTCTTCGTGCGGGCGGGACTGTCCCGTACCAGGACTCGACGCGGGCGCTGACCCCGGGCCGATGAGGTGCCGGTCTCAGACGAGTCGGGCCTCGGCGGCCGACGCACGTCGCTCGGCCAGCTCGTTCGCGGCGAGGCGTTCGATGCGGTGCCACCGCGCGGCCGTGGCGGCCATGCCCGCGACGAGGGCGACCATACCGAGGCTCGAGAGCGCCAGCAGGAGGCCGCCGAACGCCGCTCCGACCACGACGGCGACGAGGCCGAGGGCCCAGGCGACCGCGGGCAGCCACACCGGCAGCGACAGGTGGCGGGGCGCCATGGCGGTGCCGGCCGCGCTCCGGACCTTGGTCGTGGTCAGGCCGTCGTAGCTGGTCATGTCGCTCCCCGTGAGATCCGTCCGACGGCGGGGGTGTCCCCCGAGATCCGTCTCGGGTCCGACCCTAAACGGGGCGAGCCGCCGCCGCGCCCCCCTCTGCGAGGGCCACGCGTCCGAGCCGGGACGCCTCAGGGACCGGCGTGTCCGGCGGGGAGAGGGGCGTCGGAGGCCACCGTGGCGAGGTCGGCCGCGAACACGAACGTGCGGGCGACCTGTCCCCCGGCCAGCACCCCGGGCAGCCAGCGCGACGCGTCGTCCCACATCTCGTCCAGGGGCAGGTCGTCGAGGTCGAACCACCGCGGCACCAGCTCGTCGCTCTCGGCCGGTTCGCCACGCCACGTGGTGACGACGAAGACCGTCGACCGCTGGCTCCAGCTCTCGCGGTGCGGGAAGAGGTAGAGCAGGTCGCCCCGCCGGTCGAGGTCGGACGCGACCACCTCGACACCGCTCTCCTCCGCGATCTCGCGGACCACCGCCTCCTCGACCCCCTCGCCCGGCTCGAGCTTGCCGCCGAGGCCGACCCAGTGCCCCGTGCCGAGTCCGCGCTTCTTGCGCCCCAGCAGCACCTGCGGGCGGCCCTCGTGTTCACGCAACAGGTAGGCGACGCAGACGCGGTAGACCGGCATGACGGCAGGCTAGCGGCTGCCGTCATGCCCCGAGGACGGACGACAGGAGGCGCGGGGCGCGGCCCCGGGAACGGCTCGGCGGCCCGCGCGTAGGCCCGGCGGCAGGTCCCGAAGCACGATCGGGCGGGAGGCGACGGCCCGGGCCGGAGTTCCGCGGTGCCGGTCGCAGCCTCGAGGTGCTGCGAGCCGAGGCCCACGACGAGCTCTCCGCCCTCATCGAACTGCGCTGCCGCAACGGCGAGGACCCTTGGGACGTCATCCCCGGTCTGCCCACCGTCGACGAACAGGTCGTCATCTCGCTGCGGGCCGACGCCCTCGGCACCGACGGCGTGCCGACCGCGACGGGGCTCGGGCTCGCCGACGAACTCGGCTACCTGCGCACCATAGCCCTGTGGCACCCCGAGTTGTCGCGGGCCGTCTGGTCGCTCATGGGCCGGCTCGACGACGCCTCGCACTGACCGTCGCTCCCCCCGGCCCGCCTGTCGGTGGTGCGCCGTAGCGTGACCCCATGAGCTGGTGGGACGTCGTGACGGTGACCGTGGGTGCCTTCGTGGGTGCCGGGGCGGCGTTCGCGTCGAACCTGCTCGTGCGACTGATCGAGTCGCGGCGGCGCGAGGCCTCCGCCCTCAACGAGCTGATCACCGAGATCCACTTCCGGCGCGTGCTGCGCCGGGTGGCGCCGAGGCTCAGCCCCAACCCCCGCGCCCTCGACCCCGTCTACGAGCAGGCGCGTCATTCGATCTCGGCCCTCCGGGGCGAGATCCGGCGGGCTCGGCAAGCGCTTCGTCCCCGATCGTCGGCCCTGCCCGTGCTCAACGAGATGACGCTCGCCTGCAACACCTTCCTCGACGACAGCGACGACGCCCCCGAGCGCTACCGCCTGCACCTCATGCAGCTGCACGCCCGGCTCAACGCCTCGGTCCGGCGGCTGAGGTCCGACCGCCGCTCGATCTCCGACCTCGAACCCGGCGAGGCGCACCTCGGCGCCACCGTCCAGGGGTTGACCGCGCCGACCACGGCCTTGCCGGTCGACGACTGACCCGCCGGGTCGGACGGCGACCCACGGCAGGGCCGACCCACGGCAGGGCCGACCCACGGCAGGGCCGGTCGTCGTCGAGGAGGCGCGGGTACCGTCCCCGACATGAGCGACCGCGACGAGACCACGACTCCCGACACCTCGGCACCCCGCGACGGCGCGTCGGCTGCGCCCGACCCCGCCGGGCACGACGTCGACGCGACGTACACCGTCCCCGGAACGCACTCCGAGTCGGCGGCCGAGAAGGCCGGCACCCCCGAGCAGGCGATCGACGAGGCCCGCGAAGGCGAGGCCCCCGACCCGGCCGACGTCCACGTCGCCTCGGACGAGTACCCCGAGGTCCCGGCCTTCGGCGGCATCACGGCGAGCGACCGCTCGATCTGAGCCGCCGTTAGGCTCGGGTGATGGCCTCCGTTCCTGCTCCCCGCGCCCCCCAGAAGCCCGTCACCCGCTCGCACCACGGTCACGACTTCGTCGACGACTACGAGTGGCTCCGTGCGAAGGACGACCCCGAGGTCGTCGCGCACCTCGAGGCCGAGAACGCGCACACCGAGGCCGAGACGGCCCACCTCGCCGACCTGCGACAGACGGTCTTCGACGAGATCAAGGGCCGGGTGCAAGAGACCGACCTGGGCGTCCCCGTCCGTGAGGGCTCGTGGTGGTACTACTCGCGCACGGCGGAAGGGCAGCAGTACGGCATCCACTGCCGTGCGCCGATCGCCGGGCCCGACGACTGGACTCCCCCGTCGATCGAGGCGGGCGAGGCCGCCGAGGGTGAGCAGGTGCTGCTCGACGGCAACGTCGAGGCCGAGGGGCACGACTTCTTCTCGATCGGCAGCTTCGACGTCTCGCCCGACGGATCGTTGCTCGCCTACGCGGTCGACGTCGAGGGCGACGAGCGCTACACGCTGCGCATCCGCGACCTAACGACCGGTCGCGACCTCGACGACGTCGTCACCGGCACGGCCGCCGGCGCCCTCTTCGACGCCACCGGCCGCTACGTCTTCTACCCCACCGTCGACGAGTCCTGGCGTCCCGACACCATCTGGCGGCACGAGGTCGGGCAGCCCGGCGACGACGTCACGGTGTTCACCGAGAGCGACGACCGCTACTGGATCGGGGTGGGCCTCACCCGCAGCCGCCAGTACCTCGTCGTCGACGTCGGCTCGAAGATCACCAGCGAGACCTGGCTGCTCGACGCGTCCGACCCGACCGGCGAGTTCCGGGTCGTCTGGCCGCGGCGCGAGGGCGTCGAGTACGACGTCGAACACGCGATCGTCGCGGGCAGCGACCGCCTGCTGATCGTCCACAACGACGGCGCCGAGAACTTCGAACTGGTCGACGTGCCGGCCGACGATCCCACCTCGACGACCGACCGCCGCGTGATCGTCGAGCACCGCGCCTCCGTCCGGCTCGAGTCCGTCGACGCGTTCGCCGGGCACCTCGTGGTCGAGTACCGCCGCGACGCGCTGCCGCGCTTCGCCGTCGTGCCGCTCGGCCCCGACGGCTACGGCGAGGTCGCCGAGGTCGGCTTCGACGAGCCGCTGTTCGCCGCCGGCGCGGGCGGCAACCCCGAGTTCCACCAGCCGACCGTCCGCTTCGGCTACACCTCGTTCGTCACCCCGTCGACGGTCTACGACCTCGACGCCCGCACCGGCGAGCGTCCCCTGCTCAAGCGCCAGACCGTCCGGGGCGGCTCGGCCCGGCCGCCTACGCCCAGGCCGGCGGGGGGGCCACGGCGGCCGACGGCACCCGCGTGCCCGTGTCGCTCGTCTGGCGCCGTGACGCCGTCCCCGCCGAGGGGCCCTCGCCGGTGCACCTCTACGGCTACGGCTCGTACGAGCACAGCATCGACCCGGGCTTCAGCGTCGCACGCCTGTCGTTGCTCGACCGCGGCGCCGTGTCCGCCCTCCCGCACGGCCCCCGCGGGGGGGAGCCCGGGCGG
>NZ_LHOZ01000090.1:0-24717 GCF_001297205.1 Frigoribacterium sp. RIT-PI-h
GGCGACAGGCGCAGCCGCGATCAGGAGGCGCGGGCGAGGTCGACGACACGAGGCTGCGTTCAGCACGTGGTCTCAGGCGCGGGCGGGCCCGTCCGGCGTCGGGGCAGGTGCCCCCGGGCCGACACGGGACAGGTGCACCCGTGCCGGACGGGTGGCAGGTGCCCCCGCAGGGACTCGAACCCTGACTGAAGCGATTTTAAGTCGCCTGCCTCTGCCGATTGGGCTACGGGGGCCCGTGCGACCAGCCTACGAGACGCAGACGCCCGCCACGCTGCAGGCAGCGGGCGGGCGTCTCGAACGTCCTCGAGGGTCACTCGGAGGCTGGTGCCCCGTCGCTTGCCGCGGTCTCGCCGGCGGCCGTCTTCTTGGCGGCGGGCTTGCGGGCGGGAGCCTTGCGAGGGGCCTTCGCGGCAGCCTCGCCCCCTTCGGCCGTGCCCTTCTTCGCCGTGCCGTCGTCTTCGACCGGGTTCGCATAGGCGGGTCCGGCCTCGCCTGCGGGTTGGCCGGCACCGACGGATGCGGGAGCTGCCGCCTCGGCGGGCGTCTCGACGGCCGGCTTGGGACGCGAGGCGAACTCTTCGAAGGCCGCCCGGGGACGCTCACGGTTGTCGAGCGAGACGATGTCGCGCCCCAACCAGAAGTTGTTCCACCAGCCACCCACGACGCGGAACTTGCGCTCGAACGAGGGCATGGCCATGCCGTGGTACCCACGGTGGGCGGCCCAGGCCGGGAATCCCTTCATGGCGAACTTGCCGCTCTGGAAGACTCCGACGTTCAGACCGAGGCCGGCCACGGCACCGAGGTTCTCGTGCTTGTAGTCGACGAGCCCCTCGCCGCGGAGTGACGCGACGATGTTCTTCGCGAGGCGCTTGCCCATGCGGACGGCGTGCTGGGCGTTCGGTACGCAGAACCCGCCCACGCCCTTCCCGGTGAGGTCGGGGGTGGCGGCGACGTCGCCACAGGCCCAGGCGTCGGGGACGACGGTCTCGCCGTCGACGATGCGCAGGTCGGCCTTGACGGTGATGCGTCCGCGCTGCTCGAGCGGGAAGTCGGTGCCGCGGACCATCGGGTTGGCCATGACGCCGGCCGTCCAGACGATGAGGTCGGACTCGAACGACTCACCGGTGGAGAGTTCGATCTTGCCGCCGACCGCCGACTGCAGCTGCGTGTCGAGGTGGACCGTGGCGGCGCGTTCGGCGAGGTTCTTCAGCACCCAGTGGCTGGTCTCGAGCGAGACCTCGGGCATGATGCGGCCCATGGCCTCGACGAGGTGGAAGTGCGTGTCGTCGATGGTGAGGTCGGGGTAGTTCTTGAGCAGGTCGCTGGCGAAGCTGCGCAGTTCGGCGAAGACCTCGATGCCGGCGAAGCCACCGCCGACGACGACGACCGTGAGCAGTCGGTCGCGCTCGGGACCGGCCGGCAGGTTCGCCGCCTTCTGGAAGTTCGTGAGCACCTTGTCGCGGATCGCGGCGGCCTCTTCGATGGTCTTGAGGCCGATGGCCTCGTCGGCGACGCCCGGGATCGGGAAGGTGCGGGACACGGCACCGGCCGTCATGACGATCTGGTCGTACTGCATCGTCCAGGCGTCGCCCACCTCGGGTGTGATGGTGGCGGTCCTGGAAGCGTGGTCCACGCCGGTGACCTTGGCCGTGACGACGTTCGTCTTCTTGAGGTGGCGTCGGAGGGCGACGACCGCGTGGCGCGGCTCGATCGACCCGGCGGCCACCTCGGGCAGGAACGGCTGGTACGTCATGTAGGGCAGCGGGTCGACGATCGTGACCTCGGCCTCACCCGCGCGCAGCCACTTCTCGAGCTTCCAGGCGGTGTAGAAACCGGCGTAGCCGCCGCCGACGATCAGGATTTTGGGCACGGCGAATGTCTCCTTGAGGTGGGGGTGTCGCAGACGACCTTACCCCGACCGCCGCGCACGCCTGAACTGGCGGACCGCGCCGACGGCGACGAGAACGGCCGCTCCGCCGAAGACCGTGAAGACGATCATGGGGATGCCCGTGGACCTCATGGTCTCGACGGTGGGCAGCAGGACCGTCAACGGCTGGCCAGGATCGGTCACCGGCGTCGGCACGGGCGCCTCGACGGCCGGGTTCGTCGCCTGCGCCGACGGCGCCGGCACGTCCGCCCGCCGGTGCACGCGGATCCACTCGGCCAGGTCACCCATCGGGTTCTCGGCGACCGTCGGCACCGAGGCGGTGACGGCCGCCGCGGCGTCGACGAGCCCGTAGCCGTACAGGGGGTCGGGCGTCGTGGTGCCCTTCGGGGTGGCCGTCGCCACGACACGGTTGATGACGTCGTCTGCGTCGAGCTCGGGGTGGGCACTGCGCACGAGGGCGACGATGCCCGCGACGAGGGGTGTGGCCCCGCTCGTGCCGCTCCAGCTGTAGTGGACGTCGCCGGGACCGACACCCACCAGGTCTTCGCTGGGGGCGGCCACGCCGATCGTGATGCCCTGACTCGACGCGTCGAAGCTCGCCGTTCCTTGCCGGTCCACCCCGGCGACGGTCAGGACGCCCGGCATCGTCGCCGGCGCTCCCACCTCGGTCGTCCCGCTGCCGCGGTTGCCGGCCGCCGCGACGACGACGACGTCGTGCTGCATGGCGTAGAGGAAAGCGTCGTCCCAGCTGGTCGGCCAGTCGAGCGTGTTGCGGGTCAGGGACATGTTGATGACGTCCGCCCCGGCGTCGACCGCCCAGCGCACGGCTCGCGCGATCTGGTCGTCGGAGTCCACGGCCGTCGATCCGAAGCCCACCGACACCGAGAGCAGGTCGGCCTCGGGCGCGACACCGATCACGCCGTCGTCGGATCCGGTGCCGCGGCCCGCGACCATCGATCCGACCAGCGTGCCGTGGTTGGGGTCCTCGCCGACCGGCGTCTGGCCGTCGGGCGAGCCGAGCCCCGAGACGTCGGTGCCGCCGACGACGGCGCCCTGGAGTTCACGCACCGACGAGTCGACGCCGGTGTCGATCACGGCCACGGTCGTCCCCGCACCACGTGTCGTCTGCCAGGCCCTCTGGATGCCGTAGTCGGCGAGCCAGTACTCGGCGTCGCGCACCTGATCGGCCGACGCGGCCGATGCCGGCACGACGGCGGCGACCAGGGCCCCCAGCACGATCGCCACCACGAACCCCCCGGATCGGCGCACGCGCGTCAGGCTCCCCCGCCGATCGCGGGCGCGGCGACGGACGGCTCGTCGTCGGCCAGGAAGTCGGGGCACCGGCACACGTCGGGACTCCACGACGCCCGCTCGAGGGCGAGGTCGCCGAACGGGTTGACGCCCGGCCCGGCGGCCAGCGAGTGTCCGACGAGGGCGTGCAGGCACTTGATCCGCTCGGGCATGCCGCCCGCCGTGACGTGGTCGATCTCGTCGACGTGCTCGATGCCCTCGCGGTCGGCCAGGTAGGCCTCGTGCGCGGCCTGGTAGCGGCCTCCCAACTCGGGGTCGGACTCGAGGAGGTCGGTGAACTCGGCCATCACCCCGGTGGCCTCGAGGGTCGACACGGCGGCCGTGGCGCCGGGGTGGCACAGGTAGTAGAGCGTCGGGAAGGGCGTGCCGTCGGTCAGACGCGGTCTCGTCGCCACGACGGTGGGTGCACCGCAGACGCAGCGCGCGGCGATGCCGATCACGTCGCGCGCGGGGCGCCCGAGCTGGGCCGTCACGACACGGACGTCGTGATCGGTCACGGGGTCGAAGGGGGGCGTGGTCACGGCGTGCCACCTGTCTGCTCGGAGGTCGGGGCGGGCACCTGGCTGCCGCTGATGTCGGGCGCGACGAGTTCGGTCGCGGGTTCGTCGCTGAGGCCGGCGTCGAGCACCGAGGCCGTCATGGCCGCCACCCAGTCGACCTGGGGCGTCTGCAACGAGTCGCTGATCGTCGTGCCGGTGCCCGGAGCCGTGCCGGGGGTCTGAGCCGCGTCGTCACCCATCACGAGGTAGCTGTACTCGCCCGGGTAGACGTAGAGCAGGCGGTCACGCGCCTGCGCCTCGATGTAGGCCGGATCACTCCACCGCGCGACGTCCCCTTTCAACTCGTCGACGGACTGCTCTTGCTGCCGGACGTCGTCCTGCAGGGCGGCGATCTGCTGCTGCTGCTGGATCAGGGTGCGCAACGAGGGGGCGAGGATGACGACGAACATGACGAGGATGACCAGCATGAGCACACTGAATCCCGAGAACCGGATGGAGCGCAGCCAATGGCCCGTCGGCGTCTCGCCGGTCGGCAGGGTCACCGGCACACGGCGGTTCGCGGTCTCACGGGGCATGCGACGAGCCTAAACGACGTCTCTGGGGAACGACGGAGGCCCGCCCCGCGCGAGCAGGACGGGCCCCGAGGAGGCGCGGGTCGCGTCAGGCGGAGAAGCGCGGGAAAGCGCTGTACCCGGCGTAGACCGCGGCGTCGCCGAGCTCTTCCTCGATGCGGAGGAGCTGGTTGTACTTCGCGACGCGCTCGCTGCGGGCGGGGGCGCCGGTCTTGATCTGGCCCGCGTCGGTCGCGACGGCGAGGTCGGCGATCGTGGTGTCCTCGGTCTCACCCGAACGGTGCGAGAGGACCGTCGTGTAGCCGCTGCGCTGGGCGAGCGCCACGGCGTCGAGCGATTCGGTCAGCGTGCCGATCTGGTTGACCTTGACGAGGATCGAGTTGGCGGCGCCTGCCTTGATGCCCTTGGCCAGGCGCTCGGGGTTGGTGACGAACAGGTCGTCGCCGACGATCTGGGTCTTCGAGCCGATCTCGCTCGTGAGGTGGGCCCAGCCCTCCCAGTCGTCTTCGTCGAGCGGGTCCTCGATGGTGACGAGGGGGTACGACGCGACGAGGTCGGCGTAGTAGTTCGCGAGGAAGGCCGAGTCGCACTTCTCACCCTCGAAGGTGTAGCTGCCGTCGGCGTAGAACTCGCTCGAGGCCACGTCGAGGCCCAGGGCGAGGTCCTTGCCCGGGGTGAAGCCGGCCTTGGTGATCGCCTCGACGAGCAGGTCGAGCGCGGCGCGGTTGCTGTCGAGGTTCGGCGCGAAGCCGCCCTCGTCGCCCAGGCCGGTCGAGAGGCCCTTGGCCTTGAGCTCGCTCTTGAGGGCGTGGTAGGTCTCGGCGCCCCACTGCAGCGCCTCGGCGAACGAGGACGCGCCGACCGGCAGGATCATGAACTCCTGGATGTCGACGTTGCTGTCGGCGTGCGAACCACCGTTGATCACGTTGAGCATGGGGACGGGCAGGGTGTGCGCGTTCGGCCCACCGAGGTAGCGGAACAGGGGCAGGTCGGCCGAGTCGGCCGCCGCGCGGGCCACGGCCAGCGAGACGCCGAGGATGGCGTTCGCGCCGAGACGCTTCTTGTTGTCGGTGCCGTCGAGCTCGATCATGGCCTGGTCGATCAGGCGCTGGTCGGTGGCGTCGAGACCTTCGACCTCGGGGCCGATCTCGTCGATGACGGCGGCGACGGCTTTGAGCACGCCCTTGCCGAGGTAACGGCTCGTGTCGCCGTCACGCAGCTCGTAGGCCTCGAAGGCCCCGGTCGATGCACCCGAGGGGACGGCCGCACGCGACACCGTGCCGTCCTCGAGCAAGACCTCGACCTCGACGGTGGGGTTGCCCCGCGAGTCGAGGATTTCGCGGGCGCCTACGGCGTCGATTGCTGCCACTGGAGAGCTCCTTAGTAGTCGTTCGTCTGGGGACGCGAGGTCCGTGGCCCAGCTTAGCCGCGCCTCCTGCCGTGGTTCGTGGCGAGGAGCCGTGGGGAGGCGGTCAGCCGATCGTGCGGACCTCGAGGTCGGCGACCGACTCGCCCCCGCGCCCGGTCACGAACCGGCCGAACCCCGCCGCCGCCAGACCGTCGAGCTGGTTGGTGAAGTTCTTGGCCTTCTTCTCGAGGCGCACGCGTCGCTCGCCGCCCGCCAGCAGCGCCCGCTGCAGGGCGAGCAACTCGACCGGTTCGACCTTCTTGTCGTAGACCAGCGCGAGACCCTCGTCGTCGCCGGCCTCGAGGGTCACCAGGTCGACGAGGCGTTCGAACCCCAGCGAGAAACCTGCCGCGGGCACGTCGCTGCCGAGGAAGCGGCCGATCATGCCGTCGTATCGACCCCCGCCGCCGAGCGAGTAGGGCACGTCGGGGTGGGCGATCTCGAAGATCGTGCCCGTGTAGTACCCCATGCCGCGGACCAGGGTCGGATCGAACTCGAGGGTCGATCCCGGCAACGCCTCACGCAGCGCGACCAGGTCGGCGAACGCCGCCCGGTCGAGCCACGGAGCGTCGTCGGCCTCACCGGTGGCCCAGGAAGCGTCGGCGAGCTGGGTGAGCGCCTCGCCGAGACCGGGAGTGGTGACGCCGAGGTCGTCGAGTTCGGCCACGACGCCGTCGACGCCGATCTTGTCGAGCTTGTCGACGACGATCAGCGCCTGGTCGGTGAGCGCCTCGGGCACCTCCCAGTGCGCGAGCATCGCCAGCAGGATGCGGCGGTCGTTCACGCGGATGGTCGTCCCGGTGAGACCGAGGGCGTCGAGCACGGCGGTGGTGGCCTGGATCAGTTCGATCTCGGCTAGGGGCCCGGCCTCGCCCAGGACGTCGATGTCGCACTGGACGAATTGCCGGTAGCGCCCCTTCTGCGGACGCTCGGCCCGCCACACCGGGGCGATCTGCACGGAGCGGAAGACCGTCGGCAGCTCGGCTCGGTGCGACGCGTAGAAGCGTGCGAGCGGCACCGTGAGGTCGAAACGGAGCCCCAGATCGGCGAGTCCGAGCACGCTCTCGGCCGACCGCAGGTCGTCGAGGTCGAGGCCCCGCCTGAGAACGGCGAAGACCTGCTTCTCGTTGTCGCCCCCCAGACCCGAATGGAGGCGCGAACTCTCTTCGACGACGGGCGTCTCGATCTCGTCGAAGCCGTAGGAGCGGTACACGCCCCGGATGAGCGAGAGGACGCCCTCACGGCGCCTCTTGTCGGCGGGCAGGTGGTCGCGCATGCCGCGCGGCGGGTTGACGGGGGTCGGCATGAGGACATCCTCCCAGAGACACCGAACCCTCGACGTCAGAGGCGACTTGCAGGCATGTCACATTCTACGTTATGGTTCATTCGGGTGGTCGGCACGAATCGGGTTGCGTGTCGGTCACACCTCGAGGCCCTCCCTTCCCTGCGGTGAGGGCCCGGGCCGGGTCGGGCGCCATGCGCTCGGCCCGGCTCCGATCCACCGGACACCCCGCCGAGACCATCAGGCTCCCGCCCTCCCGAAACCTGCGCCAGGCAGGGTCAGCGCCGAGGGACGCGCGAGACCAAGATCTCGACCGCCTGCTTGTACGCCGCGGACGCTCGACGCCCGTCACCCGAGACGATGGCGTCGTACTGCAGGCCGAAGAGCGCATCGACGAAGACCCGCGCCGCGACCTTGGCCTCGGCCGTCGCGACCCCGTTCGCCGAGAGCCAGTCGGCGACGTGGTCGACCCACCGACCGACCGCCCCGCGGGCGGTGCCGTCGGCCTCGCCCGCCACGGTCTCGAGCAGGGCCGCCTCGAGCTCGAGGCGATGCAGGTCGCGTCCCCGCTCGGTGGAGACGTCGTGCCAGACCTTCGCCAGGTGCTTGCCGAACGCCTCACGGTCGAGCTCGGAGACCGCGACCGCGAGCAGTGCATCGTTGCGGGCGACGACGGCACGGACGATCTCGGCGACGAGCTCCGCCCGGTTGCCGAAGTGGTAGACGAAGACGTACGTGCTGACCCCGAGGGCCTCGGCCAAGGTGCGGAAGGACACGGTGGCGAGGGAGCGACCTCGAAGGTGCTCGAGGATCTGACCGAGGAGTTCGGGCTTGCGGGTGGGGTCAGGCTTGCGAGGCATGGTGCCGCTCCTTCGTGCCGACGAGTCGTACTCGCCCTGCGCGGTCGCCGTCGTCGTAGTGGACCATAACAGACGTCTGTCGTGGCCGACCGGTCGGTCGACCGACGGCCTCACCACCCTTCCGCGGGCCCGAACCCGGACGACGTGCGGACCGACATGTCGGCTTTTGACATGTCACCACTCATCCTCTACATTGAGGACACCACTCGGTCTCCGTCGGGTCGCTGCCCCTCGGGCCGATCCGCTGGTGGACGAGCGCCGGCCTCGCCGCTCATTCGGGTTGAGCAGGCGACGCCGAGGTGCCCCCTCATTCGGGTTGAGGGGGCACCTGCTCGACCGGGGCGTCCTCAGCCGCCCCCAGATCGGACGATCCGTTCTCTGCCGGGCCCACTTCGGCCGGTCCCACTTCGGCCGGTCCCGCCTGGGCCGGTCCTGCCTCATCTCGTCGAAGCAGCGTCTCGCGTTCGCGCACGGCCGCCCGAAGGGCACGCTCGGCGTCGATGCCGCGATCGGTGGCTTCGTCGACCCGTGCCAGCAGCGCCCTGCCCCAGGCGAGCTCGCTCGACCCGGCTCGGGCGACGGAGTCCTCCGTGCCCGACGTCGAGGTCGGCGCAGGAAGCGGCGTGGGCCGTGCCACGCCCGCGGAAGCCCGACGCGCGTCGAGCTTCTGCGCCCGGGCGAGAGCCGGCTGCCCGACCGGGACGCCGTCGTAGGCACTCGTCCGCTGCGACTTCTCGACGGCCTTCGCCGCCGACCAGAGACGGACGATGTCGTCGACGCCGTCGGCCCGGTCGGCCCCGAACACGTGGGGATGACGCCGCACGGTCTTCTCGGCGACGTCGCCGACGACGTCGGCGAGCTCGAACGACCCCGAGGAGGCGCGCGCAGCCAGAGCGCTGTGCAAGACCACCTGGTAGAGCACGTCCCCGAGCTCTTCCCGGAGGTCGTCCACGGTGCCGTCCTCGATCGCCTCGACGAGTTCGTAGGTCTCTTCGACGAGATAGGTCACGAGGGATCGAGGGGTCTGCGCTCTGTTCCAGGCGCACCCGCCCTCGTCGGCGAGGAGGGCGTCGACCACGCCGGCGAGCTCGTCGAACCGGGCACCTGCCCCGGACCCGAGGCCGCCCCGCGCCTCCTCGTCCGGGGCGCCGCCTGCCCGCCGGGCGGACACGGTCAGTTCGCCGCGGCCGTGTCGGTCGCCGGACGGGCGACCGGGGCGGAGTAGATCGCCGACAGGAGCTGCTCGACCCAGACGATCAACTCGTCGTCGCTCGGCGCCTGCCCGTGAGCGCGCGGCAGGGGCACGCTGACGGCGTTGGCCTGCGCGAACCACCGCGCGCCCGGGTACATGCGCTGCAGCCGGACCTGCATGCTGTCGGGCAGGTCGATGCCCGCGACGCGCAGGTTGCTGCCCATGACGACCACCTCGCTGAGCCCGGCCTTCTGGGCCGCGCGGCGTAGGCGCGAGACCTCGATCAGGGCGAGCACGGGTGCCGGGGGCTCGCCGTAGCGGTCGGTGAGTTCGTCGAGCACCGAGTCGATCTGGTCGTCGGTCGAGGTGGGCGAGCTGGCCGTCGAGAGCTTCTGGTAGGCCTCGAGGCGCAGTCGCTCGCTCTCGACGTACTCTTCGGGAACGTGGGCGTCGACCGGCAGTTCGAGCCGCAGCTCGGTCTGACCCTCGGCGACGTCGCCGCGGAACGAGCTGACGGCCTCACCGATCATGCGCAGGTACAGGTCGAAGCCGACACCCGCGATGTGCCCGGACTGCTCGCCGCCGAGCAGGTTGCCGGCCCCGCGGATCTCGAGGTCTTTCAGGGCGACCTGCATGCCCGCCCCGAGCTCGTTGTTGGCGGCGATCGTCTCGAGCCGGTCTTGCGCGGTCTCGCTGAGCGGCTTGTCTGCGTCGTAGAGGAAGTACGCGTAGCCGCGTTCCCGGCCTCGGCCGACTCGACCGCGCAGCTGGTGCAACTGGCTGAGGCCGTACTTGTCGGCCCGGTCGATGATCAACGTGTTGGCGTTGGCGATGTCGAGGCCGGTCTCGATGATGGTGGTCGAGACGAGGACGTCGAACTTGCGCTCCCAGAAGTCGACCATGACCTGCTCGAGCGTCGACTCGGCCATCTGGCCGTGGGCGACGGCGACGCGGGCCTCGGGCACCAGCTCGGCGATCTGGGCCGCGATGCGGTTGATGCTCGACACACGGTTGTGCACGTAGAACACCTGCCCCTCGCGCAGCAGCTCGCGCCGGATCGCCGCGGCCTTCTGTCGGTCGCTCTCGGGGCCGACGAAGGTGAGGATCGGGTGGCGGTCCTCGGGCGGGGTGGCCAGGGTCGACATCTCGCGGATGCCCGTCACGGCCATCTCGAGCGACCGCGGGATCGGGGTCGCCGACATGGCCAGGATGTCGACGTTCGTCTTGAGCTTCTTGAGGGCGTCCTTGTGCTCGACGCCGAAACGCTGCTCTTCGTCGATGATGACGAGGCCCACGTCCTTGTACGAGATGCTCTCGCTGAGCAGCCGGTGCGTGCCGATGACCATGTCGACCGTGCCGTCGCCGAGCCCGGCGATCGTCTCTTTCGACTCTTTGGCCGTCTGGAACCGGCTGAGGCTGCGGAGGTGCACGGGGAAACCGGCGAATCGGTCGCTGAACGTGTCGAAGTGCTGCTTGACGAGCAGGGTCGTCGGCACGAGCATCACGACCTGTTTCCCGTCTTGGATGGCCTTGAACGCGGCTCGAACGGCGACCTCGGTCTTGCCGTAGCCCACGTCGCCCGAGAGCAGGCGGTCCATCGGGATCGGGCGCTCCATGTCGGCCTTGATCTCGTCGATGGTCGTGAGCTGGTCGGGGGTCTCGGCGAACGGGAAGGCCTCTTCGAGCTCGCGCTGCCAGGGGGTGTCGGGCGGGAACGCGTGGCCCTTGCTCGCCATGCGGGCCGAGTACAGCTTGACGAGCTCGACGGCGATGTCGCGGACGGCCTTGCGCGCCTTGCCCTTGGCGGCCGCCCAGTCGCCGCCACCCATCTTGCTGAGCGACGGGGCCTCGCCACCCACGTAGCGGCTGAGCAGGTCGAGCTGGTCGGTCGGGACGTACAGCTTGTCGCCGGGATAACCGCGCTTCGAGGGTGCGTACTCGAGCACGAGGTACTCGCGGGAGTGCTTGACGGCGTTCTTCCCGCCGCTCGACACCTCGCGACTGGTGAGTTCGAGGAACTTGCCGATGCCGTGGGTCGAGTGCACGACGACGTCGCCCGGCTTGAGCTGCAGGGGGTCGACGACGTTCTTGCGACGGGTCGCGAGCTTCTTGACCTGACGCGAGTCGTAGTTGGCCGAACGACCGTAGAAGTCGGACTCGCCGAGGACGGCGATCTTGGACTCGAACAGCTCGAATCCGGCCTCGACGCCACCGGCCACGAGGTGGACGACGCCGGGTTCGAGGGTCTCGGGCAGGCTGTCTTCGAGACGGGCGGCGACCTCGCGCTCGGCGAGCACGTCGCGGGCCCGTTCGACGAGACCCACGCCGCGTGCCGTGACGACGACGGACCAGCCGTCACGCACGCGCTCGACGACGTGCTCGAGGGCACCCTCGGCGTGCCCGCTGAAGCTCGGCACGACGGCGGCGTCGACCCGCACGTAGTCACCGGCCGACGCGACGGCCTCGTCGTCGGACAGGACCTCGCCCGAGTCGAAGCCGCTCATCGTGAACCAGGACCTGTCGCCGGCCGCCTCACGCAGGTCGCGGAGGCTGAGGAAGTCGCCCGAGTCGAGGTCGATCGGCGCTTCGGCACCGGCGGTCGCGGCGTTCCAGGCGGCCGACAGGAACTCGCGGTTGGTCTCGGCCAGACTCTGCGCGCGCGACACCACCCGCTCGGGCGAGAGGACGACGATGGAGGCGCCGGCCGGCAGGTAATGAGTCACCGGCACCAGCCGGTGCACGAGCGCGGGCGCCAGGCTCTCCATGCCTTCGACCGGGATGCCCTCGGCGATCTTGGCGAGCATCTGGGAGAGGCTCGGGAACTCGTGCTGCATCTCGCGGGCGCGTTGACGGACGGGCTCGGTCAGCAGCATCTCGCGGCTCGGAGGCAGCCCGACCGACGGGCCCTCGCCGTCGAGGCTGCGCTGGGCGGCCACCGAGAAGCGACGGATCTGGTCGACCTCGTCACCGAAGAAGTCGACACGGACGGGGTGCTCGGCCGTGGGCGGGAAGACGTCGAGGATGCCGCCACGGACGGCGAACTCGCCCCGTCGGGTGACCATGTCGACCCGGGCGTACGCCAGGTCGACCAGATGGACGGCGATGCCCGAGAGGTCGTGCCCGCGCTCGCCGACGGTGAGCCGCACGGGGTCGAGCTCGACGAGGTTGTCGCTGAGCGGCTGGAGCGCCGCGCGCACGCCGGCGACGACGACGATCGGCCGCACGGAGCCGGGCGCCTCGGCCGCCTCGCGCTGCCAGATGGCGAGGCGTCGCAGGGCGTGGATGCGCTTGCCGACCGTCTCGGCGCTGGGGCTGAGGCGTTCGTGCGGCAGGGTCTCCCACGCGGGGAACTCGATGACCTCGGCCTCGGGCAGGTAACTGTCGAGCGACCCCCGGACGGCCTCGGACTCGCGGCCCGTGGCGGTGGCGGCCAGCATCGCCTGCGGACCCTCGCGACGGTCGAGCAGCCCCGCGGGCAACGGGGCGCGGGGACCGGCGACGACCGAGAAGTCGGGGGTGCGGGCGGCCCGGTCGAGGGCCGCGGAGAACGGGGAGGCGCGCGAGAGCGCCTGGATCAAGCCCGCGAGTATCACCCGCACGATGTTACGCGGCACCACCGACACCGCGGCCGGGGTTCGCTGACGGCGACACCGAGGAAGGACCCGGGGCGGCCGGCATCCGGCGAGCCGGTCAGCTCTTGGCGGTGTGGAACTTGAGCTGCGCTGCCGTGAGCCCGTCGGTCGCGATCATCTCGACGGCATCGGCGGCGTCACCGATCAGGAACGGCAGCTCTTTGCGCTCGACGGAGGAGAAGTCCTTGAGGACGAAGTCGGCGGCGGGTTGGCGGCCGGGGGGACGGCCGATGCCGACCCGCACCCGGGTGAACTCGTTCGAGCCGGTGGCGGCGATGATGTCGCGGATGCCGTTGTGGCCGCCGTGGCCACCACCGTGCTTCAGCCGGACGACGTCGAAGTCGATGTCGAGCTCGTCGTGGACGACGATCAGCCGCGACACGTCGAGGTCGTAGTACCGCAGGAGGGCCTGCGTGGGGCCGCCCGAGACGTTCATGTAGGTCGCGGGCTTGGCCAGCACGAAGCGAGGGCCGCCGGGAGCGGTGCGCCCCTCGGCGACCGTCGCGTTCGTGCGGTGGTTCTTGAAGCCGGCGGACAGACGCTTGGCCAGTTCGGCCAGCACCATCTGCCCGACGTTGTGCCTGTTGCCGGCGTAGCCGGGCCCGGGGTTGCCGAGCCCGACCACGAGCCACTGGTCGTCGAGTGCCATCGTCGTGGTCGTCGTTCTCTCAGTGGGTCTGCGCCGGCAGGGTGTTCGGGGTGCGCCGTGTTACTCGGAGCGCTCTTCGTCCTCGATGGAGTCGACGTCGCCCTCGGCCTCGGCGGCTTCGCCGTCCTCGTCGGAGACCGCGTCGGTCGTCAGGTCGAGCTGGGGCACCGAGACGGCGAGCACGAGGGTCTCGGGCTCGCTGACCAGGGTCGCGCCCTTGGGCAGGACGAGGTCGGCGGCCGAGACCTGGGCGCCCTCTTCGAGGCCCTCGATCGAGACGACGACGCTCTGCGGGATGTGCGTGGCCTCGACCTCGAGCTCGACGACGTTGAGCTCGACGACGTGGATCGTGCCGGGAGCCGACTCGCCCTCGACGTGCACGGGCACCTGGACCGTGACCTTCTCGCCCTGGCGGACGACGATGAGGTCGATGTGCTCGATGGTCTGCTTGACCGGGTCGCGCTGGATGTCCTTGACGAGGGCGAGCTGGTTCGTGCCCTCGATGTCGAGCGTGATGACGGCGTTGGCGCGACGCGTGATCAGCATGGTCTCGTGACCGGGCAGCGTGACGTGCTGGGGGTCGGTGCCGTGACCGTAGATGACCGCGGGGATCTGGTCCTTCGCGCGGATCTTGCGGGCCGCGCCCTTGCCGAAGCTGGTGCGCACGAGGGCGCTGAGGGTGTTCTGGTCGGACATGTCGTCTCCTTGCAGGGGCCGCGGACGGCCCGGGGGTGTGTGGTCGGTGTCAACTCGAACGCGCATCGCGTGAGGAAGGACCCGCAACCCGAGGGGCGCCGCCCGGAGGACGATCACCGCTGCACGAGTGGTGCCTGAGCACCGAGCGCCTGCCTACCGCGTCGATCACGGGTGCCGGAGCACCCCTCGCCGAGGTTCAGCTACCCAGGTTACACGTCGGCCGGGCGTGTCGCCAACCCGCGCCTCCTCGGTTCGTCCGCCCGTCAGGGCGCGTTCGTCCGCCCGGCCGGGCGTACGGTCAGTGCTCGAGCTCGCCGCGTCGCACGGCCTCGAGATGGGCCACGACGGCCGCCACGACGTCGTCCGGGCCGGGACGCACGTCGACCTCGAAACCGGCCTCGTCGTCGGCCAGCGGCTCGAGGGTCGCGAACTGCGACTCCATCAGTCCGGGCGGCATGAAGTGTCCCTTGCGCTCGCGCTGGCGACGGGCGACGAGGTCGCGCACGCCGGTCAGGTGGACGAACCGGAGGCGCGGGTCGCCTTCGCGCAGGACGTCGCGGTACGCCCTCTTCAGCGACGAGCAGGCCACGACGACCGACTCGTCACCCGCGGCGGCGATGCGGTCGGCGACGATGTGCAGCCACGGCCACCGGTCGTCGTCGTCGAGCGGGTGCCCCTCGGCCATCTTGCGACGATTGGCCTCGGGGTGCAGGTCGTCGGCGTCGACGAACGGGATGCCGAGGGTCTCGGCCAGCAGCTCGCCCACGGTCGACTTGCCCGAACCGGACACCCCCATCACGACGACGGGCGGGAAGGGAGCGGGATGGGGCTGGTCGGTCACGGACGGCCTTCGATCGGGGACACGGTCGCGTCAACCCTAGGTGAGCCGTCCGGGAGGGGTACGGACCGTGCCTGTCGGACGCTCGGCACCGAGGCATAGTCTGCGGGCACCACCGACCGAGAAGGAGGCACCGTGACCGAACACGGAGCAGCATCGCAGTCCAGCGCCCAGGCGAACATCGGAGTCGTCGGCCTGGCCGTCATGGGTTCGAACCTGGCGCGCAACCTCGCCAGCCGCGAGGGCAACACGGTCGCCGTCTACAACCGCTCCCCCGAGCGCACCGACACCCTGATGGACGAGCACGGCGACGCGGGGTTCATCCCCTCGAAGTCGATCGAGGACTTCGCGGCCTCACTGCAGAAGCCGCGCACCGCGATCATCATGGTGCAGGCCGGTCGCGGCACCGACGCCGTCATCGACCAGCTCGCCGACGTGTTCGACGAGGGCGACATCATCGTCGACGGCGGCAACGCGAACTTCCAGGACACCCGCCGACGGGAGGCCGCCCTGAAGGAGCGCGGACTCAACTTCGTGGGCGCCGGCATCTCGGGTGGCGAGGAAGGCGCCCTGAAGGGTCCGTCGATCATGCCCGGCGGCTCGAAGGAGGCCTACGAGACGCTCGGCCCGATCCTGGCGTCGATCGCGGCCGTGGCCGAGGGCGAACCCTGCGTCACGCACGTCGGCGCCGACGGCGCGGGCCACTTCGTCAAGATGATCCACAACGGCATCGAGTACGCCGACATGCAGCTCATCGCCGAGTCGTACGACCTGCTGCGCCGGGTCGGCGGCCACGAGCCCGCCGCCATCGCCTCGGTCTTCGAGGAATGGAACAAGGGCGAGCTCGAGTCGTACCTGATCGAGATCACGGCCGAGGTGCTCCGCCAGACAGACGCCAAGACCGACGGCCCGCTCGTCGACTCCATCGTCGACCAGGCCGGCTCGAAGGGCACGGGCGTCTGGACGGTGCAGAACAGCGTCGGGTTGGGCGTGCCGGTCGGCGGCATCGCCGAGGCCGTCTTCGCCCGCGCCGTGTCGTCGAAGCCCGCACAGCGCTCCGCCGTGCAGAAGACCCTGCAGGGACGGCCCCCGATCCAGGAAGCGGGCGACGGCTTCGAGGACGACGTCCAGAAGGCGCTCTACGCCTCGAAGATCGTCGCCTACGCCCAGGGCTTCGACGCGATCATCGCCGGTGCCGACGAGTACGACTGGGACATCGACAAGGGCGCCATCGCCAAGATCTGGCGCGGTGGCTGCATCATCCGCGCGCAGTTCCTCAACCGCATCGTCGACGCCTACGAGAAGGACGCCTCGATCGCGACCCTGCTCGAGGACGACTACTTCGCCGCGGCCGTCCGCGACGGCGAGGACGCCTGGCGCCGCATCGTCGCCAAGGCCGCCCTCTCGGGCATCCCCGTGCCCGGGTTCTCCTCGGCCCTGTCGTACTACGACTCGCTCGCGTCGGAACGCCTGCCCGCCTCGCTCATCCAGGGGCAGCGCGACTTCTTCGGAGCGCACACCTACCAGCGCGTCGACGAGGAGGGCACGTTCCACACCCTGTGGTCGGGTGACCGGTCCGAGATCGAGACGGAGCCGTCGACCCACTGACGGAGGTCCCCAGGGGCACTCACCGCGCCTCCTGCGCCCTGACGGGCGTGCCCGTCGATGCGGTGCCGCTGCGGCGGCCCGTCTCGGCAGGCACGCCCGTTCGTCGTCCCGCCGCGGCAGACCTCGGCCCTCCCCACGCCACCCGGTCCGCGTCGACAACTCAGCAGAACGACCACCGGAACGGCCCGCAGGAGGCGCGGCGCAGCCGAACTCCGGAGTTGCCGACCACAGACGAGCGGGCAGGGCAGGGCCGACGGGGATGGCTGCTCCGTGAGGGCGGCTACGGCTGAGCAGCCACGAGCGGAGCCGGGGTGAGACTAGGCAGCGCCGTCGAACATGGAGGTGACCGAGCCGTTGTCGAAGACCTCGTGGATCGCCCGGGCGATCAGCGGCGCGATGGGCAGGATCTCGAGTTTGTCGAACTTCTGGTGCTCGGTGAGCGGCAGGGTGTCGGTGACGACGACCGAGTCGATGAACTCGCTGTTGAGGATCTCGGGGGCTGGGTCGCTGAAGACCGCGTGGGTCGCGGCGACCACGACGCCGATCGCGCCGGCGGCCTTGAGCGCCTCGGCGGCCTTGACGATGGTGCGACCGGTGTCGATCAGGTCGTCCACCAGCAGGCACACGCGACCCGCGACGTCGCCGACGATCTCGTGGACGGTGACCTGGTTCGGCACCAGCGGGTCACGACGCTTGTGGATGATGGCGAGGGGGGCGTCGAGCTTCTCGCTCCAGATGTCGGCGACGCGGACGCGCCCCATGTCGGGCGAGACCACGGTCAGGGTGGTGTTGTCGAGCTTGGCGCGGAAGTGCTCGAGCAGCACGGGCATGGCGAAGAGGTGGTCGACCGGGCCGTCGAAGAAGCCCTGGATCTGCGGGGCGTGCAGGTCGACGCTCATGATGCGGTGCGCGCCGGCCGCCTTGAAGAGGTCGGCGACGAGCCGGGCCGAGATCGGCTCGCGCCCACGGCCCTTCTTGTCTTGGCGGGCGTACGGGTAGAACGGCGCCACGACGGTGATGCGCTTGGCCGAAGCCCGCTTCAGCGCGTCGACCATGATCAGCTGCTCCATGAGCCACTCGTTGATCGGGGCCGAGTGGGACTGGATGACGAAGGCGTCCGAGCCGCGGACGCTCTCGTCGAAGCGGGCGTAGAGCTCGCCGTTGGCGAAGGTGCGGGCGTCGGTCGGGATCAGCTCGCTGCCGAGCTCGGCGGCGATCTGGTTGGCCAGTTCGGGGTGCGCACGCCCCGAGATCAGAACGAGTCGGTTCTCGCCGGTGATCTTGATTCCGGACACGTCACTCGCTCTCCGGCCCCGAGGGGCCAACCCGACCGGGTTCAGTCGGTCGTTCGTTCGGCACGAGCGGCGGCCTCGGCAGCCGCCGAGCCGGGGCGGTTCGCCTCGACCCATCCGCTCGCATTGCGCTGTGGAGCGATGCTCAAGGCCAGGGCACCGGCCGGCACGTCTTTGCGGACGATCGTTCCGGCGCCTGTGTACGCTCCGTCGCCAATCCTAACGGGGGCGACGAAGACGTTGTGCGACCCGGTGCGGACGTGCGACCCGACCTCGGTGCGGTGCTTGTCCACCCCGTCGTAGTTGGCCGTGATGGTGCCGGCACCGATGTTCGACCCCTCGCCCACCTCGGTGTCGCCCACGTAGCTGAGGTGCGGCACCTTCGACCCGGCACCGATCTGCACGTTCTTGGTCTCGACGAACGTGCCGATCTTGCCGTCGGCCGAGAGCAGCGTGTTGGGCCGCAGGTACGCGAACGGACCCACGGAGGCGCGCGCACCGATCACCGCGAGCGTCGCGTCGGTGCGCTTCACCGTCGCCCCCTCGCCCACCTCGGTGTCGACGAGGGTCGTGTCGGGGCCGACGACCGCGCCCGGGGCGATGTACGTCGCGCCGCGCAGCTGGGTGCCGGGCAGCAGCTCGACGTCGGGGCTGAGGGAGACGTCGCGGTCGATCCAGGTGGTCTGCGGATCGACGATCGAGACACCCTCGCGCTGCCAGTGCTCGACGATGCGGTCGTTCAGGCGACGGGCCGCGGTGGCGAGCTGCACGCGGTCGTTGATGCCCTCGAGGCGCCAGGTCTCGTCGATCGCCCGGGCGGCGACGACCTCGCCGGCACCGGTGAGCAGGCCGACCATGTCGGTGACGTACTTCTCGTTCTGCGCGTTCGCCGACCCGATGCGGGGCAGGTGGGTGCGCAGGGCGGCGACCGTGAAGACGTAGGTGCCCGAGTTGATCTCGCGCACGTCACGCTCGGCGTCGGTGGCGTCCTTGTGCTCGACGATGCGGTCGACGTCGCCCGAGTCGCCGCGGACGACCCGCCCGTAGCCGGTGGCGTCCGGCAGCACGGCGCTCAGCAGCGTCGCCGAGGCGGACGCGGCGCGGTGCTGGTCGAGCAGGGCCGTGAGCGTCTCGTGGTCGAGGAAGGGCACGTCGGCGCTGACGACCACGACGTCGCCGGTGAACTCGGCGGGCAGCGCCTCCCCCGCCTGTTCGACGGCACGGCCGGTGCCGGGCGCCCCGCCTTGCTCGACCCCGAGGGCGTGCGGGGCGGTGTCGAGCACGCTCGCGACGACGAGGTCGCGCTCGTGCCGGACGACGGCGACGCGGTGGTCGGGCTGGAGGGCGCCGGCGCTCTCGAGCACGTGCTGGATCAACGGCAGCCCGGCCAGGCGGTGCAGGCCCTTCGGGGTCGAGGACTTCATGCGCGTGCCCTGCCCTGCGGCGAGGACGGCGACGGGGGGGGGGCGGTCGGGCGTGGGGCTCCTTGGGGGGGGGTGGCGCGTGATCACCGCCGATCCTCCCACGGGATGCCGCCCGACCGCGGGTCACTGGCCCGGCGTGGGGACGCCGCCGACGACGCGACCAGGTGGGGACGAGCCGAGTCAGCGCGACCGGACGACGGCGACCGAACCCGAGATCGCGACGGCGTCCTCGACGAGCGCGACGGCGACGTCGGGCACGCCGGTCTTCTCGACGACGGCCTTCCGTGCCCGGTAGAAGAGCCAGCTGCCGACGAGGGCACCGGACGCCCCGGCGAGGGCTGCGGCCACGGGGGTTCCTCGACGGCCGGTGCCGGCCATCGCGATCCCCGCGACGGCACCGGAGATCGCGCGCCCGAACAGAGGCCCGGCGCCGACCCGGCTCGGCGCGGCCGGCCGCCTGTCACCGACGAGCTCACCGACGCCGGCGGCCACCAGGACACCACGAGCGGGCGGCGAACGGAACAGGCGCCAACGCTGCCACCGACCCCGCGCCTCCGGGGTGTCGTGGTTCAGGGCGAGGACGGCGAGCGGCGTCGCCGAACGCGATCCGCTGAGGATGCCGAGCAGGGCGGCACGGAGGAGGGGCGGCACGGAACTGGTCTTCGACATGACGGGAGTCCTCGTCGTCAGGCGGACGCCGGGGCGCCCACGATCGGGAGCGGGACGGGACCGACGAGCCGACCGCGACCTGCGACGCTCGGGGCTCCGCCACCAGGATTCGAACCTAGACCTAACAGCTCCAAAGGCTGTCGTGCTGCCGTTACACCATGGCGGACCGCGCATGCGCGCCGGACCATTCTGCCAGACCGCGACTCGACCGAGGTGACCGCGAGGGGTGACGTGCCCGCCGGGCCGCACCGCGCCTCCCGCGTCCGACGACGGCCTCGGGCATGATGGGCGGATGCCCGAGCAGGACGAGGTCGACCGGATCGTCGAGGCGTGGCGCCACGAGCGACCCGACCTCGACTTCGCGCCGCTCCACGTGCTCTCGCGCGTCGGTCGTCTGTCGAAGCACCTCGACCGGGCACGACGCGAGGCCTTCCACGCCAGCGACCTCGAGTCGTGGGAGTTCGACGTGCTCTCGGCCCTGCGCCGCGCCGGCGCCCCCTACCAGCTGAGCCCCAAGACCCTGTTGCAGCAGACGCTCGTCTCGAGCGGCGCCATGACCAACCGCATCGACCGACTGGTGGCGCGGGGCCTGGTCGAACGCCGGACCGACCCGAACGACGGCCGGGGCATCCTGGTCACGATGACGACCGAGGGGCGCCGCGCCGTCGACGCCGCGATCGAACGACTCGTCACGGCCGAGGACGCCCTGCTCAGCGATCTCAGCGACGACGACCGCCGCCGGCTGACCGAGCTGTTGCGCACGCTGAGCCTGACGCTCGGCGGCTGAACGGCCGCTGCCCCGCGACCTACGCCAGCAGCTCGCTCAGCTCGAGCCAGCGCACCTCGAGTTCGCCCGTCTTGTGGTCGAGCGCCGTCAGTTTCGCCTGCAACGCCGCCAGGCCGTCGAAGTCGGACTGGTCGAACGACGCGAACTGTGCGAGCACGGCCTCGCGCTCGCCCGACGCCTTGGCCAGCTTGCGGTCGATCGAGCCCAACTCTTTCTCGGCGTTGCGCTTCTCGGCGCCGGACAGGCCCGACGCGGCGGCCGAGGCCGCGACCGACGCCGAGGCCCCCTGGACGGCCGTCGGGCGGTCGGTCGCGCCTCCTTGGTTCTGGGTCGCCTCGCGACGCAGCTGGAGGTACTGGTCGACGCCGCCGGGAAGGTGCCGGAAACGGCCCTCGAGCACGGCGTACTGCTGGTCGGTGACGCGCTCGAGCAGGTACCGGTCGTGCGAGACGACGAGCAGGGTGCCCGGCCAGCCGTCCAGCAGGTCCTCCATCGCGGCGAGCATGTCGGTGTCGAGGTCGTTGGTGGGCTCGTCGAGGATCAGAACGTTCGGCTCGTTCAGCAGGATGAGCAGGAACTGCAGGCGGCGCTTCTGGCCACCGGACAGGTCCTTGATCGGCGTCTGCAGCTGGGCGCTGGTGAAGCCGAGGCGCTCGAGCAGCTGCCCGGGCGTCATCTCTTTGCCGCCGGTGACGTACGAGGTGCGCTGACGCCCGATGACGTCGTTGACCCGCTCGTGCGCGACCTCGTGCAGGTCGGCGAGCTGCTGGTCGAGGATCGCGAACTTGACCGTCTTGCCCTGCTTGACGCGCCCCTCGGTGGGCGTGATGGCCCCGGTGACGACCTTGAGCAGCGTCGACTTGCCGGCACCGTTCACGCCGAGCACGCCGGTGCGCTCGCCCGGAGCGATGCGCCACTCGACGTCCTGCAGGACGCGCTTGTCGCCGAACGAGACACCGACCTCGACCAGGTCGACGACGTCCTTGCCGAGTCGCGCGGTCGCCATCTGCGACAGCTGGACCGCGTCGCGCACGGGCGGCTCGTCCGCGATCAGCTCGTTGGCCGCGTCGATGCGGAACTTCGGCTTGGTCGACCGCGCCGGGGCGCCACGACGCAGCCAGGCGAGCTCTTTGCGCATGAGGTTCTGACGCTTGGCCTCGGAGGCCGACGCCATGCGGTCGCGCTCGACGCGCTGCAGCACGTAGGCCGCGTAGCCGCCCTCGAAGGGTTCGACGATGCCGTCGTGGACCTCCCACGTGTCGGTCGAGACCTCGTCGAGGAACCACCGGTCGTGGGTCACGACGACGAGCGCGCCCGAGTTCGTGGACCATCGGCGCGAGAGGTGTTGCGCCAGCCAGGCGACGCCCTCGACGTCGAGGTGGTTGGTGGGCTCGTCGAGGAACAGGACGTCCCAGTCGCCGACCAGCAGGGTGGCGAGGGCCCCGCGTCGACGCTGGCCGCCGGGGAGGTCCTCGACCCGCGCCTCCCACGGGATGTCGGTGGCGAGGCCCGAGATGACGTCGCGGATGCGCGCGTCGCCGGCCCATTCGTGCTCGTCGCGGTCGCCGACGATCAAGCTGCCGACCGTGGCGCCCTCGGGCAGCACGTCGCGCTGGTCGAGCATGCCGATCGTCAGGCCGCGGCGGGTCGTCACGCGGCCGTCGTCCGGTTCGAGCCGGCCGGCGAGCACCGACATGAGCGTCGACTTGCCGTCGCCGTTGCGGCCGACGACACCGATGCGGGAGCCCTCGTCGATGCCGAGGGTCACCCCGTCGAGGACGACCTTGGTCGGGAATTCGAGACGGAGGTTTTCTGCGCCGAGTAGATGAGCCACCACAGAAGCGTAGACGGCCCGGGCCGGGCGGCCGACTCGACGGTGCGCAGCCGGTGTCAGCCCAGCGACGCCACCCACTCGTCCGAGCCGTCGGTGAACTCCTGGCGCTTCCAGATCGGGGTGCGGGCCTTGACCTCGTCGACGAGGGCGGCGCAGGCCGCGAAGGCCTCGGCGCGATGGGCCGACGCCACGGCGCAGGCCAGCGCGACGTCACCCACGACGAGGTCGCCGTACCGGTGCTCGACCGCGATCGCGACCTCGGGGTGCGCCTCGGCCACGGCCAGCGCGACCTCGCGGATGACCTCGGTCGCGGTCGGGTGCGCCTCGTAGTGCAGGGCCTCGACACCGCGCCCCTCGTCGTGGTCGCGGACGCCCCCCTCGAACGTCACGACCGCTCCGGAGGCGCGGCTCGTCACGAGCGCGGAGCACTCGGCCACCGACACGGTCACGTCGACGACGCGGGCGAGCAGCACGCGGTCGGCCGCGGGTGCGGTGCCACCCGGCGACGCGGCGCCGGAACCGGACGGGCCGCCGTGGGCTCCGCCGGGAAGGGTGGTCGGATCGTCGTCGGTCATGCGGCCCCTTCGGGACTGGGATGGCGGTTCTGGGCGTGGTCGACACCGTGCAGCTGATCGACCACGTGGTCGAGGACGTCGTCGAGCACGGCGAGCCCGTCGCGCACCCCGCCGCGCGAGCCCGGCAGGTTGACGACGAAGGTGCCTCCGGCCACGCCGGCGAGCCCGCGGGAGAGGACGGCCAGCGGCGTCGAGGCCGCGCCGCGCCTCCGCAGTTCTTCGGCGATGCCGGGCAGTGCGCGGTCGAGCAGGGGGAGGGTCATCTCGGGCGTCGCGTCGGTCGGTGAGACGCCCGTGCCGCCGGTGGTGACGACGGCGTCGACGCCCCACTCGAGGGCGGCCTCGAGCACCGCGCCGACGGGTTCGCCGTCGGCCACGACGACGGGGCCCTCGACCAGCCAGCCGCGCGCCACGAACCAGTCGCGGATGACGGGGCCGGTCGTGTCGTCGGCCGTGCCGGCGGCGGCGCGCGTCGAGGCGACCACGACGACGGCACGGCGCTGCACGACCTCGGGTGCGGCGTCGCTCATCGTGACCAGTCCCCCGACTTGCCGCCCTGCTTGTCGAGCACCTTGATGTCGCCGATGACGGCGAGCGCGTCGACCGCCTTGATCATGTCGAACAGCGTCAGGGCCGCGACCGACGCGGCGGTCAGGGCCTCCATCTCGACCCCGGTGACGCCCCGGGTCGAGACGCGTGCGATCACGGTGACCTGCGCCTCCGTGGTCTCGAAGTCGACGGTGATCGCGCCGAGCGGCAACGGGTGGCAGAGCGGGATCAGGGTCGGCGTGTGCTTGGCGGCCAGGATGCCGGCGATGCGGGCGGTGCCGAGGGCCTCGCCCTTGGGCAGCGAGCCGTCGACCAGTCGCGCGATCACGTCGGGCCGGGTGGTCAGCACGGCCTGGGCGGTCGCGATGCGCTTCGTCTCGGACTTGCCGGTCACGTCGACCATGTGCGCGGTGCCGTCCTCGCGGACGTGCGAGAGCGGGGTGTCGGACAGCGGGGTGTCGGACGGCGGCACATCGGACAGCGGGGTCTCGGTCATCGGTCGGCCTTCTCGTGGGGGGCGGGGTCGGCGAGCGCCCAGACCTCGACCCGGTCGCCCTCGTCGGGGGGGTCGCCCCCGAGGGGGATCGAGACGAGCAGGGGGGCCTCGGGGGGGGGGGCGGGCGGGGGCGGGCGGGGCCCGCCGACGAGGGGGGCGCGCCCGTCGACGTCGACCCGACCGCGACGCAGCTGGTGCTTGCCGACCGGCGAGTCGACGGGGTGCGCCACGGGCCCGGTCCACCGCCGCCGGGGCAGGCCGACGCCCGTGACGCCGTGCAGGGCAGGACGCAGGAAGGCCTCGAACGAGACGAGCGAACTGACGGGGTTGCCGGGGAAGCAGACGACGGGCAGCTCGCGGTCGTGCACCCGGACGGTGCCCCAGCCCTGCGGACCGCCGGGTTGCATCGCGACCGAGCCGAAGGTGACGCCCGAGCCCTCGAAGGCGTCGCGGACGACCTCGTAGGCCCCCGCGCTGACCCCGCCGCTCGTCAGCACGAGGTCGACCTCGGCGGCGTGGCGGGCGGCGACGGCGACGAGGGCGGCCGCGTCGTCGGTCACCCGGGCGGGCGTGACGATCACGCCGACCTCGGCGAGCGCCGCGGCCAGTGCGACGCCGTTCGCGTCGTGGATCTGGCCGGGCCCGAGCGGGGGGC